>JAIVYS010000017.1:0-13125 GCA_048635325.1 Candidatus Bathyarchaeota archaeon | reverse complement strand
GGGTCTTTTACATCAGCTTTTTTCCCTGCCACAAAAAGTGAAAGAGCGGGACCGCACTTTTCGCATGCAATAGTCTCTGCATGAAACCTCCTGTTTTCCGGGTCCTCGTATTCCTTCCGGCATGAATCGCACATCTCAAAATCTTTTAGTGATGTGTTTTCCCTGTCATAGGGGTATGAGTCCACAGCAGTAAAGCGCGGGCCGCATGAAGTGCAGGTTATGAAAAAATAATTGTGGCGCGAATTCTTCGGGTCGCGCATCTCCTTTAGGCATTCATTGCAGGTCGCAGTATCAGCAGGCATCCCGCTTCCAAAACAAGAAGATGTTTTCGTGCTTTCAAGTATTTTGAATGAGTTGTATTTACCGGGAATTTCATCAATGTCAACTTTCGTAATCCGGGCATTTGGCAGGGTTTTAAGAATCTCAATAACCGCTTCCTTGTTGTCCGCAACTATCTCTGCATGTGAGCCTGCATTTCTCACAAAACCCGAGAGAGTGCGCTTTTTTGCCTGTGTAAAAACGTGCGGCCTAAAGCCAACGCCCTGCACCTCGCCAAACACGCGGAACCTGTAAAAAGACACCATTATACTAATGCGGCACTCACTACATTTATAAGCTTAACCCTGTAATATAGCCCATTCGCTTTTGCGCTACAAGGGTCGCCGGGACATCATGTGTGTCCGGGCATAAATCTGTCCTTTGTGGTTTTTCTAAAAAGCGCATACAGGGACTCTTTTGAGTTTTTTGAAAACAAGTGAAATCATGGCAATAGCAAAACACATCGAAAATATAGTACGTGTCGCAGGCACAGACCTTGACGCGGACAAAAGCATAGTCATGGCACTTTCAAAAATAAAAGGCGTCGGATACCCGCTTTCAAAATGCATACTGCATGTCATATCCCTTAAGGAAGAGACCAAGCTCAAGGATATTGGCGATGACAAGATAAAAGAGATTGAAAAAGTAATTGAAAATCCTATTGCTGCCGGAATACCTTCATGGGCTATCAACAGGCAGAAAGATTATGTTTCCGGGGATGACATACATCTGACCGGTGCTGATCTTCAAATTACGCTTCGCGATGACATAAACCGCCTGAAAAAAATTCGGGCATACAGAGGCATACGCCATGAAAGAGGCCTTCCAACTCGTGGCCAGAGAACGCGCTCCTCATTCAGAGGCGGTGCAAGCCTTGGCGTAAGCAGAAAGAAGGAAGACACATCCAAAGCAAAGGCAAAAAAGGTGCAATAAATGGGATCTCCTGCAAAGATGAAAAAACATTATGATACGCCACGAAGGCCGTGGGATAAAGACAGGCTTGATGAAGACAAACAGACAATCAAAACATACGGCCTTCGAAGAAAGCAGGAAATGTACCGCACCGAGACAGCTGTTCGGCAAATCAGAAGGCGCGCAAGAAAGCTGTTTGCAGAAAGAGACCCTGAAAAAGAGGGGGTTATTCTCAAAAAAATGTATGATATGGGTCTTACTGAAAAAGACGCAACACTTGAGAAAGTTCTTTCACTAAATATGAATGAGCTTCTTGAAAGGCGCCTTCAGACCATCGTCCAGAAAAAAAAGCTTGCAAATTCACTCAAGCAGGCAAGGCAGTTTATAACACACGGGCACATAATGGTTGGCGGCAGGAAAGTTACATCCCCAAGCCACTTGGTTTCGCGTAATGATGAGGATTCTGTTGCCTTTGTGATAAAATCAACACTTACAACAAACTTCAAATATGCTGATAAAGAGAGCAAACCAAAGGAAATGCCTGCAGAAAAGGTCAAAGAAATAAAAGCAGAGACAAAAACAGAACCTCCAAAAGAAGAGAAGAAGGACGATGCTGTTGTTGAAAAACAGCCAAAAGAAGAAGTCAAGGAAGAAAAACCCGAAGCTTCTGAAAAATCCGTACCTGAGGCTCCTGTTGAAAAAGAAGTTGCCGAGGCTTCAACAAGTATAAAGTGATTTCATGGCAGAAGAAAAAGCAGAAGAGACACAACCCAGACGACCGGAAAGAGTCAACCGATGGGGTCTTGCAAATATTTACAGTACGCAGAATAATACAATAATTCATATAACAGACATAACCGGCGCTGAAACGATCTCAATATGCAGTTCAGGTATGATAACAGACAAGGGTCGGCTGCAGGGAACTCCATATCCTGCAATGCAGGCTGCAAGGCGCGCTGCAGACGAAGCAAAAGAGCGCGGAATAACCGGCGTTCACGTTCGGGTCCGAGCCGCCGGGGGGCATAAGCTCAAAACTCCGGGAAAAGGCGCCCAACCGGCAATGCGTGCACTCATACAAGCAGGACTTCGAGTAGGAAAAATTGAAGAAACTACTCCGCTCCCGCATGACTCAACGAGAAAAAAAGGTGGAAGACGCGGAAGGAGGCTTTAATCATGAAAATCAATCTTCTTGAAAAAAATGATGACAAAATCGTATTTGAAATAAAGGATTCTAATCCTGTTTTTGCAAATACCCTGCGAAGAAGCATTGTAAACAAAGTTCCTGTCATGGCAACAGAGAAAATAGACATCACTGTAAATTCGTCTGCACTTTATGATGAAATGCTTGCCCACAGGATTGGCCTCGTTCCAATTAAGTTTCCGGCAGGCAAATACAAGCGCAGGGATGACTGCACCTGCAAGGGAAAAGGATGCGCAAACTGCGAAGTAAAAGGTGTTGTGAAAAAAAAAGGGACCACACTGGTTTGTGGAGAAGATATAAAATTCACAGATAAGGATGTCTCTGCAAAAAATCCAAAGGAACTTATTGTGAAATTAATTGACGGGCTGGAAGTGGATGTTGAGCTTACAGCAAGGCTTGGCACTGCTGACGAACATGCGCGCTGGCAGCCGGCAATTGTCGGGTACAAATACGCTCCTGAAACAGACATCTCAAAATACTGCGAGAAGTGCCAGAAAGAGCTTAAATCAGCACCGGCAGATGATGTTGATAAGGCAACAGGTAAAATAAAAAATCCTCTTGCTGTTGAAAAATTCAGGTCAACAGTAGGCGCATGCGATGAAGATGCATCAAAACTTGACAGCGACAAGTCAAGAATAATATTCACAGTCGAATCCGTGTCCGGTTTGGACCCCAAGACAATAGTTCTCGAGGCATTATCTGCTTTCGAGAAAGAATTAAAAGAGTTCGAAGCTGAATTAAAGTAATAAGCCCCGCGCAAACCGCAAGTGGTTAATGCGCGAGGTCCTGAAAATCCACAAATCCGATTGATTGGGCTTTTCAGGCTTTTAGGATGGCTCACACCGAAACTAAAGCGAGCATCCCAGTTTCGGGCTCGCTCACCTAAAATGCAGGGGTACCCAAGCTGGCAACGGGGCAGGACTTAAGATCCTGTGGACGCAGGTCCTTCATGGGTTCAAAATCGCACATAAATTCGTGTGATGAAATTCCCATCCCCTGCATTTACGACAAGTGAAATCAAAAACGGCGTGCTCGCCTTGTTTTTGAACTGAACTGCCGTAAAGCCTGAAAAGCCTAACCAAAAATAATGTGGATTTTCAGGATTATGTTAACGAGTGATATTATGAAACCAACAGGACCAACAAACCCGACAACACTAAGGATAATGAGTGCGCTTCGAAAGCACGCAAAAAAAGAGAGTGCAGAGCTCTGGAAAGACGTAGCTACGCGCATCGGAAAATCAACAAGAATGCGCCCTGTTGTAAACACTGAAAAGATTGAAAAATATTGCAAGGACGGCGATGTTGTTGTTGTGCCCGGAAAGCTCCTTGGGCAAGGCAGTGTCTCAAAAAAGATAACAGTCTCAGCACTTTTTGCATCAAAGGATGCAAAAAAGAAGATTGAGAGTGCCGGTGGAAAATATATTGGCCTGCTTGACGCTGCAAAAAAATACCCTAAAGGAAGCAAAGTAAAGATAATGGCGTGATTTTATGATTATAGATGCAACAGACACAATCCTCGGAAGAATGGCAGCAGTTGCTGCAAAAAAGGCTCTTTCAGGAGAAAAAGTCATGATTATAAACGCAGAAAAGGCTATTGTTACTGGCTCGCGCAAAACTGTGCTTGCAAGATTCAAGTTCAAGCGCGATGTTGGAGACCAGATAAAAGGGCCTTTTTATCCCCGAATGCCTGACCGGCTCGTAAGGCGCGCTATACGGGGAATGCTCCCGACAAAAAAGTCCAGTGGGCTTGAGGCGTATAAGAAAGTAAAGGCCTTTATAGGAAAACCAGCAGATCTCAAAGGAGATGTTATAGAATTAAAAGACATTAAGGCGAACAGCCTGAAAGACCCGAAATATATTTATGTTGAAGAAATAAGTAAATGGCTTGGAGCTACGTGGTAAAATGCCTGATAAAAAAGAAGATGCTAAAGAAGTTGAAAAGAAGCCGGAAGTAAAGAAAATCAGGACAGCAAGCACTGTCGGAAAGAGAAAGAAGGCAGTTGCGCGCGCATACTTTCGTGAAGGAAAAGGTGTGGTTAGAATAAACAAGAAATCCCTCAACACCATTTTGCCGGACTTATTGCGCATGAAAATATCAGAGCCGTTTATGATTGCAGGCGAAGACCTGACAGGAAAGATTGACATCAGTGTGAATGTTTCCGGTGGCGGCATAAACTCACAGACCGAGGCTGCAAGGCAGGCGATTGCGCGCGGGCTTGTTGAATGGGCAAGAAACAAGAAAGAGCTCAGGCAAAAATTTATCAAGTACGACAGGTCGCTTCTGGTGTATGATCCAAGAAGAACAGAACCGCACAAATTTTCGCGCTCAAGTAAGGGTGCACGAAGGAAGAGGCAGTTAAGCAAAAGATAAGGTGATTAAATGATAATACCTGTACGATGTATCACATGCGGACGTCCGATTTCAAGCAAGTGGGAGCCCTATAATGATGCGGTATCAAAAGGAAAAGATGCAAAGAAAGTGCTTGACGAGCTTGGTGTGAAAAGCTACTGCTGCAGAAATATGTTTATAACGCAAAAGGAACTTATACTGGATATCTCTGAATTCAAGAAAAAGTTTGTCCCTAAAGAGGATGATGAAGTAGTGGAAGCCAAAGTCGTGATAGCACCTGTCGAAAGCGAGCCGGATGCTGATGTTGAAAAAACAGAGCCTGAAGTTACTGAAGATGAAACACCTTTAGTTGAAGAAAAAGAAGAACCTTAATCAATCAAGGGTGTTTTCCTGTGCAGGGCACAGATATTCTTTTATAAGGATTTGATTTGAATAATTTCATTCGGGCTTGCGCACCAAAATTGAGGCGAGCGCCCAATATTGTTGCGAAAGCCTCTGACAGCAACAGTTGATTCAGGTCAGAGGTCCTCGAAAATCCAACAAATGAAACGGTTCGGATTTTCGGGCTTTTCGGTCGCTTCAGCTCGCACTCAATGCGAGCTTGTTTCGTGCGGCTTCAACGCCGAAAACGCTCCCATAGTCTAGTCTGGCAAGGACACCGGCCTTTCAAGCCGGGAGCTCGGGTTCAAAGGGTGCATAAGCAAAAATGTTTTGCGCCTGAATATCCCGGTGGGAGCATTCATTAACGCAGATAATACCATGCAGTAAAGATAACAGATGTTATTATAAAATACAGCCAGAAAAGGTCGCTTGGCCCTATTTCTCCAAGAACTATCGCAATCAGAAAGACGTGAAGCCCAATTACAACTTGCACAGGGAAGCCGGCTCCTATAAAAGCTATTGCGCTTGTGCCCAGAAGCCCCATTGAGACATAGGTCAGCAGTTTTCCGGGAGTCCTTACAGCATAAATAAATACAGCCACAGCTGCTACAAGCCATAAAAACCCAAACAGCACAGGAGTTGTATCAGCCATAAGAGATATTCGCTTCATGATTTAAAAGCATTTCTGGTGCCGCCATAGTAATACTTTTAAAGTTTTGTACTCAACAGAAATCAACTGATTCTAGAGAACATCATATTAAACGGGTGATTGAAATTGAAAAAATGAAAACAGGAACCACGACCGTAGCATTATCATGCACAGACGGCGTTGTCCTTGCAGCAGACCAGAAAGCAACCATGGGAAATCTTGTTGCTTCAAAAAAAGCAAAAAAGGTCTTTGAGATAACAGATAAGATTGGCCTTACAATTGCAGGCTCTGTCGGAGACGCACAAGCCGTTACAAAGCTTCTGAGAGCAGAGGTGCAGATTTACGAAATGCAGGAAGGGGCTATAACAACAAAAGCTGCTGCATCACTTCTTGGAATGCTGCTTCGCTCATCATACAAAAGCTTTGTGCCTGAGCTTGTCCAGCTGATACTTGGCGGCGTAGATGAGAGGGGTTCTGAAGTTTACTCTGTAACACTTGACGGAGCTGTCATGAAAGAGGATGATTATACATTCACTGGCTCTGGCTCACCCATTGCACTTGGTGTTCTTGAGGACGCCTACAAAAACGACCTTTCTGTTGAAGGCGGCATTAAACTCGTTGCCCGTGCAGTGAAAGCTGCCCGCGAGCGCGAT
Organism: Candidatus Bathyarchaeota archaeon; assembly: GCA_048635325.1. Lineage (GTDB taxonomy): Archaea > EX4484-52 > EX4484-52 > EX4484-52 > B79-G9 > JAFCBV01. The sequence continues at coordinate 6,659 of JAIVYS010000017.1, read as the reverse complement.
GTTTACTCTGGCGGGCTTTCTGTTGATATTGCAACAATTACCAAAGACGGCATTAAGTGGATTCCGGAAACAGAAATAAAAAAACTGCTTTCATAAAAATTGTTGTTGAGTCTCTGCTTTGTGTGTTTTCCAAGTTCATGCAAGGCGCGCAATGTCGGTTTCTACTGATCTGACAAAACAAGGCATACGAAGATTAATTTAGGCATATCTATGACACTTGAAGAAATAAAGAAAAGACTTCCAAAAGCTCTTGAAATAACAAAAACGTGCTATGAAGGTTCTGAGATAGTTTTCTATACCAAGAACAGGAAATTCTTTGTAGAGGGCGCTCCGGAAATAAAGGAGCTTGTGGCTGAGTTTCGAAAACGGGTAAACATAAGGCCAGACCCATCTATAGTTGTCGAACCCGAAGAGGCAAAGAAGCTCATACTTGAACTTGTTCCCGAAGAAGCAAACATCAAGGATGTGTTATTTGAGCCGGAATTCGGCAAAGTCATAATTCTCGCGCAAAAACCGGGAATAGTTATAGGTAAAGTCGGGGAAACCCTTCGCGAAATAAAAAGAAAGACCTATTGGAGCCCTGAAATACAGCGCGTCCCGTTGTTTGTCTCGAACATTGTGAACCGTGCAAGAGAGATTGTCCATGAAGAGGCAAAATACAGGAAGAGCTTTCTCAATAAGATAGGAGAAAACATCCAGCTCAAGAAAGGCTCAAAAGAAGGCTGGGTGAGGCTCTCCTTCCTTGGCGGCTTTCGCGAAGTTGGAAGGTCATGCATACTTCTTCAGACAAAGGAATCAAAAGTGCTGCTTGATTGCGGCCTGTATTCAGAATCTCCCATAGATATACACCCTTACATCGATGCCCCTGAGTTTGATATTGACACTCTTGACGCAATAATAGTTTCGCACGCGCACCTTGACCACTCCGGGTTTGCCCCGTATCTTTATGAATATGGGTTCAAAGGACCAATGTATTGCACACCACCTACCAGAGACCTTACCACTATGCTAACACTTGATTTCATAGATGTTGTCCAGCGGGAAGGCAAAAAGTCTCCATACACGTCTTCCGGCGTGAAGAGCGCAATCAAGCACTCAATCACACTTGACTACAACGAAGTCTGTGACATAACCCCTGACATGCGCCTTACATTCCAGAACGCAGGGCATATATTGGGTTCTGCACTATCACACATCCATATAGGCGAAGGGCTGCATAATCTTCTTTACACAAGCGACCTTAAGTTCGGCCCGTCAAAGCTTCTTGAGCCGGCATTCACTAACTTCTCAAGAATAGAGACAATGATGCTGGAATCCACATACGGTGGCTCACATGATATCATACCTCCAAAAAGAGATGCTGATGCAAACCTTGTCGAAACCATTAACAAGACAATCAATGCCGGAGGTAAAGTAATAATTCCTGCCTTTTCTGTCGGGCGATCGCAAGAGGCCATGATGGTTCTTGCCGAGGCGCACCAGCAGGGCTTATTCAATGCCCCTGTTTATCTTGACGGCATGATATGGAATGCAACTGCCATACATACGACATATCCCGAATACCTGTCACGATACCTGCAAAGGCAGATATTTCACATGAACAATAATCCCTTTAATTCAGAGATATTCCGCCGTGTAAGCGGTATGTCTGAAAGAAAGAATGTGATTGATGAGAAAGACCCTTCAGTCATACTCACAACATCAGGCATGATTACCGGAGGCCCTATTATGGAATACCTGCGGCACCTGGCAGGAGACAAGAAAAACACACTTATTTTCATAGGATATCAGGCAGAAGGCACTCTTGGCTCGCGCATACAAAAAGGATGGCGCGATGTGCCGTTCCCTGGAGGAAACGGCTCGCAGCAGCTTCTCAAGATTGAGGCAAATGTGGCTACAGTTGAAGGGTTTTCAGGGCACTCTGACAGAAACCAGCTTTTGAACTATATATCTAAAATGAGGGCACGGCCTGAGCGCATAATAATAGGACACGGCGAGCCTTCCAAATCCATGAATCTTGCCTCAACACTGCACAAATTACAGCGCGTTGAGACAATTGTGCCGCGCAACCTTGATGCAATCAGGCTCAGATAACCTGTTTTTCGGCTTTTAGTTGACATATATAAAATTATGCTGCAAACTATAATCACAATCTTATTCTTAAAGGCGAGCTTATGGAAAAAATTGAGGAAATAACTTCCATTGTAGAAGAACTCTATCAGGAAAGGCGCATTCCCAAGAATATAAGAACCGTTATAGAGGAAGTCCTTAATCTATTAAAAGCTTCGGAGCACAGCAACACTGTAAAGCTCAGCACTGCTGTCAGCATGCTGGAAGAGGCAAGCAGCGACCCGAACATACCCTCACACCTTCGCACAGAGATATGGAATGTGATAAGCATTCTTGAGGCAGCGCAAGCGGACGAGTAACGCACAGGGAATAAGTTTATATATCCTAGTGTGTAAGGATATTTAGAAGAATTAATGTTTTTAATCAAAAGGTGATTTGGATGCCAATAAGAGGTTTTTTGCAGAGAATAAAAGGCGATGACGCGGCTGAAAGTGTGGATTATATTGAACTTGATGCAAAAGAGACTGAAGAAGACGGAAAAATCAAGATAAAGGTTGAAACACTTTCTGACTTTCAGGACACTGAGAGGATACAAAATGAAATCCGTGCAGGGCATATTGTGTGGGTCAGGATAAAGCCCCTTAAGGAAAAAGATATGACCGAACTCAAAAGGGCTGTTGACCGCCTCAGGAAGACCTGTATTGCTGTCAATGGAGACATTGCAGGCATAGATGAAGATTTCGTTGTCCTGACACCAAATGGTGTTGCTGTTCACAGAGGATAGAAGAACATCTTCTTTAGGAAATATTTTTAGAACTAGCTTATTTGCTCTCTATTTTTAGGAACTTGCGCGTAATGCGAACCATGTCTTCTGCAACATCCTCTCCAGTGCCTGTAAGCTTTATGTGCTTTACGCGCCCGCTTTTTTCAAACTGCACAAGGCCCATCTTTTTAAACATGTCAAGAATCTTGACTGTATGAGAATATGTGCAGTCTGCGGTCTTTGCAAGAACAGAGGCATAGCTCTTGGATCCATTAGAGCTCAGCCCCAGAAGAATCTTTACGGGCTTGTCATGTAAAAAGAGTTCCTGCAATGCGTTTTTTTGCTTGTTCATTACGCCACCATAAGATGTTCCCTGTGATGAATACTGCACTTCAGAGTATATATAATTTTTTGGCTGCGCGAGATTTTTAAAGCTGCAAAAGAAAAATAGGTATGAGAAATATGGCCAACAACATTGTTTTTCCGACAGCAGCGATTGTTCGCGAAATGAAAAAAGAGATCTCAGATAAGATGATCTCCCAGAAAGTCAAGGTCGCCATGAACCAGTTTATTTCTGATCTTGCGGAAATTATGGCGCGCGACATGTCAAAGAAAGGCGAGAGCGTCATCTATGAAGATGCGTTTATATATTCCTCAAGGCCGTATGCCTGCGCAGCCCATCTAAGTGAAGAGCAGGAAAAGGTCGTGAACGACCTCGAGCGCATGAGAATGCGCTTTGACGAGGTTGTGCGTAATTTCAGGACAAAGTTTGAGATTCCTGATGAGGATGACTTTAAAGTCGGCGGCGATGATAAAGTGGATGAGCCTCTTTTTGAATGAGAATGAAGATTTTTTCTTGAAAATAGCACTTTATAGAAATGGAATAAGTATGCCGTTTTTGGTTCCGCTATGAACCCTCCGACAACACATATTAGTTCAGGTCGGAGATCTTGAAAATCTACTGAGAAGTTGGATAAGCTTTTCAAGCTCTTTGGACGGTTCGCATCGAAACCAAGTCGAGCATGCCGGTTTCGCGCTCACTCGCCAAAGATAGCCCCGCCAGGATTCGAACCTGAGTCCAGAGGTCCAGAACCTCTTATGCTTACCACTACACCACGGGGCTGTAAGCTGATTAACAGCATAAGATATTCTTCAAATCTTTAAAAAGTTCGTGCGCGCATATTCGTTGGGTATCCCTATGCCATCTAAAAAGGAAAGCAGGAAAAAGACATCTGTTACAGAGTTCTTTCTCGGGCACGAAAAGGCCACAAGAACCGATTTAATAGAGCTGGCAATCGCTGCGGTATTTATCGTATATCTTGCATTTTTTGTGCTTAAAATACACGAAATTATATAATGCGCGCGAAATAAAGGAACACTATGCTGTATTACCTTTTTGGGGCTCTCTCACTTCTATGGATTGTTGACCTCATCCAGACAGTGCGCTTTTCAGGAAAAAGAGGCCCTGGTGTTGAAAGAAACCCGCTCGCAAGATTCCTTCTCAAAAAAAACAGGGAGGATTTCATCCTTTTCAAAATGGTTGACCTTGCGCTTCTTCTGATAATAATGGCACTTCTACACGCAAATTACCAGCTCCTTGCAAGAGGTATGCTTCTGTCGTTCATAGCCCTCTATTTTGCCACGATTATCCACAATCATCGCGCACAGAAGGCGTAGCCAGATATATAAGCTTTACCGAGAATCACTAGGAAAGAAGGGATATAATGGATAAAAAAATACACAGCCTCATAATCATTGGCGCAGGCCCTGCAGGCATAGCATGCGCGCTTCGGGCAAAAGAGCTTAACATGGAGCCGCTTATGCTTGAGCAGGAAAAGACCGCAAACACAATAGAAAATTATGTTGAAGGGAAACAACTATTCGGGGTTGTAGGCTTTTTCAAAAAATCGCCGAAAGAGCTCATAGATTTCTACAAAGAAGACCTCATGCGCGCTGAAATAGACTTGCGCGAGGGCCAAAAAGTCATTTCTATAACGAAAAAGGACAATCTCTTCAGAGTCATGACTGAGAATGATGGATTTGCATCAAAGGCTGTTGTTCTTGCAACCGGGGTGCAGGGAACGCCACAGACTCTTGGAATTCCCGGAGAAGACAACAAACCGCATGTCCATTACATGCTAAAAGACCCGAAAAAATTCGCGGGTAAGCGCGTTGTCGTTGTCGGCGGCGGTGACACGGCAATTGAGGCCGCGGTCGCGCTATCAAGTGCCGGGGCAGAAACCGTGTTATCATACAGGCGCCCTGAGTTCTTTCGCGCAAAAGAGCTTAATGTAAAGCATCTTGAAGAAAGCAAAGTTGATGTTCGGTTTTCGACAAACATAAGCAAGATTCATAACAAAAAAGTTATTTTGAGAGATGCAACAGATAATCTTGAGGAAATACGCACTGATGCAATCTTCATTCTGGCAGGGGTTGTCAAAAACACTGGCTTTTACAGGGAAATCGGGCTTGAGCTTGACAAAGATGAAAATGTAGTCTATGATGAAAACACTCTTGAAACTTCAATCCCCGGCCTTTTTGTTGCCGGAGATATCAGCCTGAAAGAAAAGCTTATTGCCCCTGCAATGTATCAGGGGTTCAAGGTTGCTTCCTCTGTTTTGATGTATAATGCAAACTCAAAAAAATCATAAAACATCGGCATACATCATATGACCCAGCATTTTTCGGGCTTTAAGCAACTTGTTTTAAATATTGATCCTACTTAATAACACTCATGAGTGGGGGTCAAATTCAACAACAGGAACCTGAAGAAGATTCATTTATTGATTTTTTGAGAGAACTAGTAAACTCAGGCATTCCTATTTTCGCTCAAGACACTGAAAAAATGAAAAATAATATAGTTCGGTCTATGTATTATGCTGTAAAAGCTCAACTACCAAATTACAATGTTGTTTTTCTTCATGGAGGAAGGTCCCTATTAGACCTAACTTGGCTCGTTGATGAAGATCCTTATGGACTTTGTGATAGAATTGCCTGCGTTGTTGAAACAAAATATATTAGAGGTACAAGAGACAGGGAAGATGTAACAGAGATTCAGATACATCAAAAACCTCCATATGTTTCAATATTGTCAAAACAAGAAGTAAATGACAGATGGAAAATGATGAAATCAATATTACCTCAAGAAGAATTTGCCCATTATGGAAATGAATTTGATATTACGGAATGGTATTCTATGATAACAGACGGAATGAGATGATGATTGCCTGAATGCTTGTGTCATGCACTTCGCTCTCCCAATTTCTCGAAACTCGAAAACATTGCTTAATCACAGAAGTCATAATCATTTTAATAATAGTTCTCCAAATCAGTCCTATGTACCAGACAATCACTGAAGGCGCTGCCAGAATAAATGCGTTTTCCGGCAAAATGACGAAAAAGGACGAAGTATTCTACAACCCGCATATGAAGTTCAACAGGGATATTTCTGTAACAGCACTCAAAGTCTATCAAAAGCTCTCCGGAAGAACTCTAACGGTCATGGATGTGCTTTCAGCCACAGGAGTGCGCGGCATACGCTATGCCATTGAGTGCAAGGGCATAGATCACGTCATTATGAATGACCTCAACCCGCACGCCTTCGAGCTAATTAAAGAAAACATAAAATTAAACAGGATTAAGAACGCTGAAGTGTTCAGGCTTGACGCATGCGAGCTTCTCTCGCGCCATAAATATCTGGTAGATTTCGTGGACATAGACCCTTTTGGCTCGCCAATCTCCTTTCTAGACGCTGCTGCGCGCGCAGTGTCAAACAAGGGTTTTCTTGGCATCACTGCAACTGACACAGCACCTCTTTCAGGGACAT
>JAIVYS010000016.1:0-13331 GCA_048635325.1 Candidatus Bathyarchaeota archaeon | reverse complement strand
TCCTGCCAATCTTTTTATTTGATCCCCTAAGGTTCTTTGTTTTCTTCTCAATTTCCTTCATTCTTTCAAACAGCTTGTTTGCAGGAACGTTCTGTATGGCTGAGGACAGCTTTTCAAGCACTTTGATGTCTGAGAGAACCCGATTCTTTTCATCCTCAAACTTTTTGAGGGCTTTTTCCAGCTTTTTGATGTCAGATGCCCGTGAATTTATTATTTTTCTCACAGAACGTGTGTCTTTTGATATCTTTTTCTCACGCAGTGAAATAGCGCGGAACGCGTTTCGAAGCTTTTGTTCTTCAACAGAGAGTGATTTCAGCTCGCCCTCGAGTTTCTTGGACTCTCCAAGCTCGCGAAGCAGTATCCCCTCATAACTCTCTATTTTTTTGTGCTCTGTCTTGATTGCCTTTTCTTTCTCGCGAATATTGTCTTCAATCTCCTTGACATCAAAGGCAAGGTCTTCTTTGAGCTCTTTTGCCTTTTTCTTTTTCTCTTCTGTATTCTTGGCAGTATTCAGAAGGATGAGCGAGCCTGAAGAACTATACTCCTTTGACAACAGGTTCTCTTTCTCAAGGGCATCTGCCCATGACTCTATTGTATCAACAGAGACTGACAGCCTTTTTGCCGCATCCTTTGCAGGAAACCTGCCTTTTTCAGAGACAATCTTCAGCAGGCGGTCAACTCCGGTTTCAAGCAGAGTGTTTTTCCAGGAACCCATATAATCTATCCTCTATACTGCAAACTACCATGCCGCTTATTTTCAGGACATTTTTATGCAGGATATGTATAAACTATAATAGAAGGAATTTATATAATGTATGTTATGCTCAGAAAAAGAAATATGTCTGGTCAGGCGGCGATAGAGTACCTGTCCATAGTCGGGATTGCGCTCCTGCTTCTTACCCCTATAATACTCGTGGCGCAGCAGCACATAAAAGACCTTAACAATGATACCCGAATGATGCTTGCCATGGAGGCAAAAAACAAGATTGCTGCTGCATCAGACATTGTCCACGCACAGGGGCCTCCATCAACAATGACAATAAATATTCAACTCCCCGCAGGTATTGTGCGCGCGATTGTCAACAACCAGATGATTCTTATAGAGGTCCCTTCTGCAGAAGGGTCGTCTGACCTTGTTTCAATGCTTGATTACGATGTGACAGGCAACCTGTCCACTTCAGCAGGCAGCCACAAAATAAGAATTGAGGCAATGTATGACAACGTGAATATTACAGTGATTCCATGAGAAGGTGTGCGCAGTCCGGCCTTGAGCTTATGGCATATATTTCGTTTTCCCTGCTGATTTTCTCGGCTTTCTATTTAGGGATATTAAAAAAAGATATAAACGTAATAAACCGGCAGGAAGAGTTTCGCGCAGCAGAGATAAGCGAGAGGATTGCCTTTGAATTAAGCCTTGCCAAAAGCTCTGGCGATGGATATTCAAGAAACATAAGCCTGTACGAAGACATATACGGGCAGAATTATTCCATACGCATCGGGAAAGGCATGGTCTTAATTGATGTAAAGAACAAAACTTATTCGTCCCATACAATCAGCTCTAATATTTCGGGCAGTATCCTTCCGGGATGCAATAGCCTAAGCAATGTCAAAAACAATGTGAGTATAGCCCGATGCTAGGGGATGCGGATATGAAAAAAGGCCAGACACTCGCAACAGATTATGTAATAAGCCTGTCGGTTTTCGCAGTGGTCTTAATAGCAAGCATATCTCTTTGGAATGTAGCTGAAAGCAAGAAGACCTGGAGCTTTGATATTGACAGGATGCAGAAAAAAGCTATGATTGCGGCTGACACACTCGTAAAAACAGGCGGAATTCCTGAGGGCTGGACAAATGAGAGTGTTGAGGAAATAGGAATTTCAAGCAGGGATCATGTGATAAACGGAACGCTCTTTGGCAACATGCTTGAGATACCTTATGCTGACGCCAGGTTTCTCTTCGGGCTTGAAACGTATGAGTTTCATATAAATCTTACGAACCAGACCGGCTGGCAGATTGCATCATACGGCAGTGTTCCGCAAAATGCAGAAGACCTTGCCCTTATCCGGCGCATTGCCTTTTTTGAGAATGATAGCGCACCGGTTCGCGCAATACTTTCGTTTTATGTGTGGAGATAAATATGAAAAAAGGATTTTTTTTCACAATGGATGCATTGATTGCAATCACACTCATCTCTTTTGCATTTCTTGCAACATTCATAGTGAAGCCGTCCATGCCTTCTGAAAACACAGGATACGAGCGCATGCACTATGTCACAGAAGACGCAATGCAGCTTTTTGGCATGACAAAATTTTCAGAGATAAGCAGCCCTGTTTCGCAGGAAATCATGGAAAACACAAACATTACAGAAGACTACTTCAATAAAAGCCTTATCGAAGTTATTGGGTTTCTCTGGGCAGACGGAAGCACAGAATATGTTGAAAACATAAGCAGGGACTTCTTCCCGGGGCTTGTTCCGATTGAGTACAATTACGCGATAAGTGCAAACGATATTGGCAAAAGCAAAACCATACTTTACAGCTCTGTTGGGTACCCGCCCCCTGCAGACGTGGCGATTTCGCTGACAAAAGCATCAAGGCTTGTTTCAGGATATAGGCAAGACGCAATTACTACAGGATATTCTTCAAGGGCATGGGCTTCAAAAATAACAAAAAATGCGTCCAAGGTGTTTGAGTTCAACCCTGAGGGCGGCTCATATGATCCTGCGGGCGATGTGTATATCACAAAGAAGTTTTTCCTGAATGCAAGCGAGATATACAATGCCACACTGCATATTTCGATACATAGGGGCACGAGTGCGCTCGCTTCAAACAGCCTCAAGATAGACGGCGGTTCAGACCTCATCAGCTCTGTAGACTGGCTTTACACTCAGGAAAAGACAGAGGCAGGAAAAACAACGAATATGGATTTCGGGGTAATTGACATCACCAGTGAATTAAATGCAAGCCCTGCTGGCTGGCATGAAATAGAAATAATGCTTAAAAGCCAGAGTGCTTTCAATACGCACCTACATCCCGGGACAAAACTTGAAGTAATATACAGGACAAACGAGGAAAGAACCCTTACAGGCATGTATTCTGAAAGAAAGTACTTTGACAACATAGAAAGCTACCAGGCAGGAACCAAAAAGCGCGGCACCTGGGCAATAATGCCCATAAATGTTCCGCGTTTTGCAGACGTAAAAAATATCACGCTGCACCTTCGCGCGCTTAATGTGTACAACGATTCCGCAAAAGACGACATACAGGTTTATTTCAATAACCGGAGCATATTCAATGTAACAGACCCTGCTGCAACTTATGACGCCTATCTGGATCTGACAGATTATGTTAATTCCAGCAAAAACAGCACCAATGTCCTGAGCGTCTATGTAAATAGTTTTGAAAACGATTTCTGGGGGCTGACTAATGTAGAGCTCTACTCTGAGCCGGAAACTGACGAAAACGCATCATCCTATGTTTATCTGAAATATGACTGGTCAAGTGAAGACAGGTTCCGGTACGGCTACATTGAAGTCTCTAAAATCAAGCCATTTGGAGGTGCACTCGAAAACCCGAAAACATATGATGAAGACTTCGGCACCCATGAAATTACAAGCGCGTACCTTCACATAGCCCAGCTTGACAGCGAAACCGTAACTGTGACAGTTGAGCCGCACGGGGGTGAAAAAAATACTGTGTTTGTTTCACCGCGCCTGAGGGCCCTGCCTTCGACACTATATATTGACCCGTCATACTTCAATACATCCCTAAACAACACAATAAATGTTTCTGATTTGTGCCTGACACTTAACTGCTCCATTCTCCCGGAGTCATCCATTGAATATAATCTATTTATCCCATCGCAGGTAGGTTACGGCAATGTGTTCAACACTTCAGGCGGCGCGCAGGATGATGCTGTTTCCCGACTTCTTGCGATTCTGGGAGATTATGCGTCCGCAGACGAAATAGAGGTGGACACTCCCATGTCAACAAGCAGCATCCCATGGATGTATGGCCCTGCAATAATTACATTCGAGGTATGGAAACAATGAATCATGAAACCTCTATGCGAGCCCTGTTTTCTAGGATGTTTGGTTCGGTTTCAAGCCCCGGGAGAATCAAAGATTTTCTGGGCCCAAAAAATGCAAAGCATTTTTTCGGGTCTCGAAGCCGCGTTCATCCACACAATCAAGTGCATGGTTTTCTACGGCTTCAAGACCGTAAAAAGGGGTTTGTATACACGCTTTTTGCAATTGCGATGGTAAGTTCTGTCATGCTGCTTTTATCAATACAGTCCGAATACAAGCCCGGAGTAAACATTGCAGATAAGATAAGAAGCGATGAGATGTCATACCTTGAAAAAGGCATCTCCAGTGACCTTGAGCGCGCGACATATATCTCCGGGCGGCGCGCAGTGATATCTATTGTCAATTTCGAGATTCTCTTCGGAAACTACAACACAACTGTAAACGAAAGCATAAAAGACCTCATGATTACCGGAAAATACGGCAGCAATACCTCCGGCCTTATGGAAAACGCAACCATTGCCAACTGGGTTGATACCGTAAAAAGCCTTGCCTCCTCACTTGGATATTCATCTGAAATAGGCATTGGAGACATAACAATAGGCCCTAAAGATGCCTTTTCGCTGAATATTACAGTCCCTGCAGCAACCCTGCTCTATGACGAATACCTGTCAATGCAGTTGCAAAGGTCCGGAAACTTCAGCGCAGAGATACCTATTGAATCAGTTGAAGACCCATTCATTGTGGTAGAAAGCTACGGATATGCCCAGCAGCAGATTATAAAATGCGCCGGCATATCAGGAACCTCTGCCTTAGGTGACTGGGCTTATGGCCGGACATATATAAATCTCAGCGAAAATGATTTTTCAGGTGTCTCTGAAAAGAACAAAAAGATACTTGTTGTCAAGACACTGTGCGGAAAGTCAAACTACGCTGGGTTTGCAGCAATAGTTTCTGAGAACGCATCAGACTCGCCGCCAGCACCCCATATTGCAGGAGTTCCTAATGCTACCAATATTCTGAATAACGCTCTTGCAGTAAAACAAGACAAAACACTCTGGCTCACAAACATAACAAACGAAGCAAAAAATTCATGCTACTTTGAGGCTCCGCCAGGGCCGTCATTTCTCGACCGCCTTGAAGGAACAAAAACACTTTCTGCAAAATACAGCCTGCCCGGAATAAATACAGGAATCGGCTCATTCATTTATGTGCCCGGGCTTCCGCCGGAAATTCAGCATGGGACAGAAACATATGCAATTGATTATGAATACTTTGCATGACAGCCAGATTACCAAAACCCGGGTGTGTCTGTTCGGCTGTCATTTCCGCTGAAAGATCTTTTTTCATTGATAATGCTTCTTCCCACATTTTCCATAATGCTTCGCGCAGAAAGCATCCCGACAATCTTACCTTCTGATGCTACAGGCAACCTCTTTATGTGGTGCTCGGTTATGATCTTCATAGCCTCAGTAACCTGCTTTTCCGCATCTATTGTTATAATTGGAGAAGTCATATACTCAGCAACTTTCGCGCGCTTTGGTGAAACGCCCTTTGAAACAATCTTTTTCAATATATCCCTTTCAGAAAAAATGCCACGAGGCTCTTCTGCAGTTCCGACAAGGACAGAGCCTATGTCTTTGAAGGCCATAATCTCAGCTACAGCTTCAATTGTCATATTCGGCTCAACAAAAGTTGGCTTGTGATAAATATCTTTGACTAACATAGGCAATGCATATATGGGCGCCAAACTTTTTAAATCAAACTAATTGCCAAACCAACTGCAAGCGGCACAATAATATTGTCATCAAAATACATGTGCCTGTCCTTGAAATCAAAGGACTCTACAATGCCAAACACCACAGCTCCTACAGCTGCTATAGCCAATGGGACGAAAAAGGCTGCTGCAATAAATGCTGCAAAACTGCCTGCAAGTGTCCCTTCAATAGTCTTGCGCGGGTTGTGAAAATGCTTTCGCGAGCCAAGCGGGCGCCCTATCAGTGTGCTTGCAGAATCCCCGATTGCAAGCATGAGTACTGCTACAAATGCTGCTTCTTTCGAAAAAATCAGTGACGCGAGTAACGCGCCCATTATGAAAAAAACAGTTCCCTTAAGCGGCCAGTCCCTTATGTCCTTTTCCCGCTCAAAATTTTTAAGTATCCATGAAATCACAGGCAGGCGCTTTTGTTTTTTTATGAAGTAAGAAAGCGCGGCTGAAGAAAAGAGCATGAGTGCAAACAACGAAACATATGCCTCCCTGCCAGTGAAATATATTGTAAATGCAAGCAATGTGCCAAAAAATGCGTGAAATATCTGCCTTCTTGTCTCAAGAATATTCTTTTTTGCAAATAACGAAAACATCTTTGGATTATAAAGCACCTTTGACAATGCATATCCCAAAACAGCGCCAAAAATAATATCATGCGGAAAATGCACGCCAAGCACAATTCTGGACAACGCAATGAGTACGGCCCATAAATATGCAATCGGGGCAGCAATTATCGCCGCAGATGCAAATGCTAAAGAAGCATGGGCACTCGGAAAAGAAGGTGTGGTTTCTGCAACAAATGCCTGTATGCCTTCAATCAACAGCACAGGCCTTGGCTCTGCAAAAGAGACTTTCAGGGCACCGGTCACAGTATACACAAGCACCAGAACAAGCATAACCCATACAGCGCCCTTGAGTTTTCTCTTCTGAAACCCATAAACAAGAGCAACAACTAATAAAAGATATATGGACTCACTTAGGGCGAGCACATAGTCCAGCGCACCCAGAGGTACACTGCCATTCATGAAAAGCAATATAGATGTCTCAATAGGCAAGAGAGCACCAACTAATCTTATCGTGCGTTACGGTTATCTTTTCTTCCCTGTCTGCCTGCTGAATAGCCTGCGTTTGGTTTTGCGGTCATCTCAAAGTCCTCGGCAGCAAACTTGAACTCTGCATCACCCTTAATCTCACCGCGCGCTTTAAGATACTCGCGCGCGAGTATCCAGTACAGCAGTGCAACAGACTTCTTTCCTTTGTTGTTCCCTGGAATCACAAGGTCAATGAATTTCGGGTCATTGAATGTATCGCATATCCCGATTATCGGAAGGTTTGCATTATATGCTTCCTGCACTGCCTGCTTATCTGCAAAAGAGTCTGTCACAATAACTATTTTTGGCTCAAAATAATTTTGCGCATTCGGGTTTGTGAGCATCCCGGGCATGAACCTGCCATAGACCGCAGTTGCCCCGCCTATTGCATCTGCAAATTTGACAACAGGCAGGTGGCCATTCCTTTTCCTGCTTACTGCAAGAATGTCCTTTGGCTCGTACTTTGATAAAAATTTTGCTGCTGCTGCAAGGCGCTCGTCTATTTTCTGAATATCAAAAACAGAGAGCTTGTCAGGGCGAACTTTGTAGATGTATGATTGCATTGCCTTAAGTCTCTGGTTCATTCCAATATGTATCCCCGCTGAAAGATACATATTAAGCGGTACCAGCATTTCTCTTGTTCTTGCCATTAATCTCAACTCCGTTTGATTATGTATACAGCAGACCGTAACGCATCCAACATCAATGGATTTCCTGACCACGCAACTGGCTTATCTAATAAGATGAACCACTCACCCAACCAACTAACCAAAATTAGTGCTAACCGGCATTGCCGATGTATCATGCAAATATTGCATGTACTCAGCAAATAGAAGCGCGCAAATGTTTTTAAATCTTAGCCATGACCTTGTTTCGGGAATTACTCCATATTCGAAGCAATTTGTTCAGTTTTGCAACCCGCATATCTGCCACACCGAATTTCACCAGGGGTATTTCTGCATCAAGTGCCATTCTTGCTATTGTTGCGTCCGTAGTCTCTGCAGAGCGATGTGATATTACAGGGACAATTCCGCATTTTTTGCATAGTGCTGTTGACTCAAGAGCATGTGTAACAGAGCCCACCTGATTAGGTTTTACGATCATTGATGAAATTGAGTGATTTTTTATTGCCATTGCAAGGCGCGCTGTATTTGTGACCGTCAAATCATCGCCCACAATAAGCACATTTTTAAGGCGCGACTTAAGCTCTGCAAAGCCCTTGAAATCCTCCTCATGAAGCGGATCTTCTATGTAAAATAAATTGTATTTTTCTGCAAGGCCAACAACATATTCTATCTGCTCTTTTGATGTCCTTGACATGCCTTCATGTTTGTATATGTATTTTTTGCCATTCCAGAAACTTGAAGCCGCAATATCAAGGCCGATTCTGCATCCATTCGCAGAGGCTGTCTTAAAAAGATAATCCATCAGTTTTGAAAATTCCAAATTCCCGGCAAGAGCGCCCTCGTCACTTGTGCCGTGAAAAACTTTGTCCTTGATAAGCTTTTTCTTTAGCAGGTGATATATTTTTGACATGAGGTCTACTGCTTCCGGAAATGTTTTTGCCGTGAGAGGAATTATCAGAACCTCCTGAATATCAATACTGCCTCCGTGCGCCCCGCCACCAAAAACATTGCCTACAGGGTATGGAAAAACAAGCTTTTTTGGCATCGGCTTTGAGTTCCATAAGCAATTATATGCTGCAAATGAAAGTGCAGTCGCACCGTTTTCCCCAATAGAAACCATGTTTTTTCCAAGCACAGCATCAATTTTTCCCTGGCTAAGCGGCAGGCCAATAAGCTTCTTGCAAAGAATTGTATTTATGAATTCCACTGCCTTGTCAGCATTAACCGCCTTTGCCTCATGCTTTCCTTTTGACGCTCCTGATGGGGCCGAGCCAAAAAACCCGTTAAGTTCGGCTTCAACAGTCCATTCTGCCCTGCTGTCAAGCACTTTTCTGGCAGAAATAGTTTCAATGTTTTGCATAGTGGTTTTTTGGAGCAAATCTATATTAATCTTTTAAAATTGGCTGGTCAAGAAAATTCATGAAAAAACATACTAATAAGCTGATTTCCTTGTTTTCAAGCGGGATAGATGCTCCTGTCGCGACACACCTCATGATGCAGAGGGGTGCCGAAATCGTGCTGGTGCACATGGACAGCCGCTCTTCCATAGACAGACGCCCTGTTGAGAAAGTAAGAAAGCTCGCTTCAATACTTGCAAAAGCAGCAAAAAAAGACATCAGGCTGTATATTGTGCCTCATGGCAGTAACCAGCAGGAAATTGCTGAAAAATGCCCTCAAAACCTTATGTGCATACTTTGCAGGCGCACGATGTACCGCATAGCAAAAACAATTGCAGAAAAAGAGGGGGCAAACGGGATTGTCACAGGAGAAAACCTCGGTCAGGTAGCTTCGCAAACACTTGACAATCTCGCTGCAGAAGGCTGCGCAATATCCCTGCCCGTGCACCGCCCCTTGCTTGGCTTTGATAAGGAAGAAATTATACGGGTTGCAAAAGAACTTGGCACTTATGAGACCTCAACACTTCCTGGCGAAGGATGTATCATGGCGCCAAAGTTCCCAAAAACCCATGCGATTCTTAAGGAAATTGAAGAAGCTGAAAGCAATCTTGATGTGGATGAGATGATAAAACGCGCAGTTGAAAATGCGAGGGTTATTACAATCCACAAATAAACTATTTCTTTATGGCTAGCAGTTACACACAAAGCATATATGCAGGAAAAGGCAAATATTGCTATGAAACAGTTCGTACTATTGTTTGTGCTCCTGATTATCGCATGGTTTTCTTTTTCTTTTTCAATAACACAAAGCGAGGCTTTGGCAGCAGTAATATCTTCTGCAATAGTCGCATCCTTGTTCAGGGAATTTTCATTTGAGCGCAATGACAACCTTGATGCACCGCACATCAGGACATTCGTGGCTTTCAAGTTCGCTCTTTTTTTCATAAAAGCAGAAATTGAGTCTCATTTTGCTGTCGCAAAAGCGGTTGTTACCGGAAACATAAATCCGGCAGTAGTCTGCCTGAAGACAAATGCAAAAGCCATGTCCTCGAAAACACTCCTTTCAGACGCAATTACACTTACTCCCGGAACCCTTACAGTTGATGTTGGAAAATCCCTTTACATCCATCATCTTGATTCAGGAAAAAAGGGTTCTGAAAATAAGTTTTCCATATTTGCAGAGAAGATATTCGGATGATGTGATTTTATGGCTGCCTTTTCAATTGCTTTTGTCATATATGGTGTTGCAGGCATACTCCTTTTGTTTCGCCTGCTCAAAGGACCCACATTTGCAGACAGGGCAATTGTCTCAGATACCTTAACAAATGTTGTAACGCTTTTTCTTGTTGCTTATGCCATACATGTTCGGGATGCAATGTATCTTGATGTTGCACTAATATTTGCAATGATGTCTTTTGTCGGCATCATAACAATTGCAAAATACGGGGTGAAGCACTCATGATATATGAACTCATATTTTTTATATCCGCAGCCTCTGCGCTCATAGGTGCAATAGGGGCTGTGCGGTTTCCTGATTTTTACACGCGCGTGCATGCCCTTACAATGGTTACTGTCGGCAGAGTGCTGATTGGCCTTGCTACGCTTGCTATCCAGACAGGATTCAGCGCATATTCTGCAAAAATTGCTTTGATAATGGTGTTCCTGCTCATAACAAGCCCTGCAAGCGCGCACGCAATAGCACATGCCGCGCACATATCAGGAAAAAAGCCAATTGCGTCCCGGGATATGCTCGCAGAAAAAAGAAGGGGAGAACAATGATTTTGCATATTATAATTGCCGTGCTTGTGCTGCTTTCGTTTGCAGCCATACGCATGAAGAACCTCTTTTACGCTGTAATAACCCTTGGCGTTGTCGAGGTTCTTCTTGCAGCATCATTTTATATCATGGCAGCTCCCGACATTGCGATAACGCAGGCAGCGGTATCAAGCGGCTTGACAACATTCATCTTTTTGCTTGCACTTGCCAAGACACGAAAAGTAGAGGAAGAGTGAAATTTTATGAGAACATCTATCCTGTATGTCTGCATTGCCGTCTTTTTTGCATCCCTGGTGCTCTCACTAAATGCAATGCACCTTGGCGAGCGCGATATTGCAAGCTATTATCTTAGGAACGGGGCAACAGATACAGGCTCACCGAACATAGTCAACTCAATTGTCTGGGACTTTCGCAGCTACGACACTCTTGGTGAGGAAACAGTTCTTTTCACAGCAGCGCTTGGTGTATTCCTTGTAGCAGAAAGAAGAACCTCAAAAAAGAAAGAGGGAGCATAATGGATATTGTCATAAAAACAACATCAAGGGTTTTGTTCCCGTTTATGCTGCTTTTCGGCACGTATCTGGCATTTCACGGGCACCTGTCTCCAGGCGGTGGCTTTCCTGCAGGGGCTGTAATGGGGACTGCTTTTGTGCTCCTTTTAATTGCGTTTCGCGAAAAAGATGTTGAGAAAAAGCTCCCTGAATGGGAGATTGCAGACTTCAAAAGCATAATCTCACTGGCACTTGTTTTCATGGTTCTTGGTGAATTTTATTTACGTGAAAAAATACTTCTCCACCAAAGGCTCTTTAATCTTTGGAGTGGCGGCGAAACACTCATACTCAATATACTCGGAAGCATTGTAGTTGCAAGCGCGATAATCATCATTGCATACAGCTTTATGAAAGAGGAGTGGAAGGGAATACAATGATTGAGTTCGTAGGCGCTTTTTTGCTGATGGCTGTAGGGCTGGTGGCACTGCTCACAAAAGACAACCTGATTAAGAAAGTCATAGGTCTTGGGCTTTTCACTGACGGGATACACCTTTTTTTAATATCTCTTGGATGGCGCGGCGGCGGGCTTGCCCCGATAATACCAGACATAACTTTCCGCCAGTTCGCCCTCATGGTAGACCCCCTGCCGCAGGCTCTTGTTTTGACCTCGATAGTTATAGATCTTTCAATCACTGCTGTTGCCCTCGCGATAGTTGTCCAGGTCTACAAATACTACGGCACCCTTAGTGCAAAAAAACTTGGTGACAAATGATGTTTGATACATACAGTTTTCTCATAGTCCCTGTATTTTTGGTTGCGGCCTTTTTAATCCCGGTTGCAGGGCTCTACAGAAGGAGCCTGCCTGAAAAGATTGCGCTTTATGCATCACTTATCTCAGCCCTGCTTTTTGCTGCATCAATTCCCTCACTTTCAAGCGCAAAAACGCTCAGCTACACCATTGGTGGCTGGAAACCGCCTTATGGCATATCTGTCGCCATTGATGGCATGAGTGCTGTGTTTCTCGCAGCCTCCATTCTTGCACTTATTCTTTGCATTGTTTTTTCAAGAGAGCACCTGAAAACACACAGGTCAGAATACTATTCTTTGCTCTGTCTTTTCGGTGTTGGAATGGCAGGAATACTTCACACAGCAGACCTGTTCAATATGTTTGTATTTTTCGAGATACTTTCAATATCATCTTATGCGCTTGCATGCTATGCGAAAAATAAAGGGGCTTTTCGCTCAGCACTAAATTATCTTGTGCTTGGCTCATTTGGCACATCACTTATGCTACTTGGTATTGCGCTTTTGTATGGCATCACAGGGACACTCAACATGGCAGATGTAACAGTAAAGATTGAAGCTCTCATGCATTCAAATTCTGCCGCAATTTTGACATCATATGCGCTCATTGCAGCAGGCATCCTGCTAAAAGCAGCGGTTGTCCCCCTGCATGCATGGAAACCGGCAGTCATCAAAAATTCCATGCCTGAAGTAGGGGCGCTCTTTGCAACTGCATCCACTGCAACAGCACTTTACGCATTTTTCAGGGTTTCATATACAGTATTCGGATTTTCAGAGGTTGCGTTTTTCAGAAATATGCTGCTTACAGCAGGCATTGCAACAATGATTGTCGGAGCGCTCATGGCTGTATCGCAAAAAAACCTGCTTGGGCTTCTTGCATATTCCACAATCTCCCAGACAGGTTATATTCTTGTTGCCTTTGGGCTGGCCAATTATGTTGCCGGCTTGTTTCATCTCTTCAATGTAATCATTATAGAGCTTACACTTTTTTTCACAGCAGGCATACTCATTCGAAGTGCAGGAACTTCAGACATTGTATCACTTGGCTCTAAAAAAATAACGCACCCCCTCCTTTATTGGGTAATGCTTCTTGCATTCCTGTCAAATGCAGGTGTGCCTCTTTTGAACGGGTTTGCAAGCAAGTGGATGATATATGTTTCCGGCGCAGCGCAGGCACCGCTTGTTGCTCTCGTGGCTGTGCTTGTTTCAGCAATAACATTCGCCTATTCGCAAAAAGCATTTGCCATGATTTTCTCTGGCAGAAAAAATGCTGTGAATATCGAATTATCGAAAACATCTCAGGCATGCTTTTTTATGCTTGCAGGCCTCATGATTTTTTTCGGGGTATTTTATG
>JAIVYS010000015.1:0-13652 GCA_048635325.1 Candidatus Bathyarchaeota archaeon | reverse complement strand
TATGTAAAGCATGTAGAGCACCTTGCACCAGAGCGCGATTTTTCGCGCGCAACAATGCAGACCCTGTCACTTATTGCATTCAGGTCTCCTGTAAAGCAGTCCGAGATTGTTGAGATACGGGGCAACAGGGCGTATGACCATGTAAAGGAGCTTCTGTCAAAAGGGCTTATCAGAAGCGAGCCAAAAGGCCACACAAATATGCTTCACATAACAAAAAAGTTTCTTGAATATTTCAACATATCTTCACAGGAAGAGCTGAAAACTTATTTTGCCCGTGAGGGGCTTGCACCAACGTCTTCCAAAGATACGGGTGCACATGAGGCAGGCGAAAAGGAAATCAAGCCACCAGCCACAGAGCAGCTTGAGCGTCAGGATGCACCGAAAAAAGAGCCTGATTCAAATTCAGATGTGGTACAAGAGACTCAGGACACAACAGATGAGCTGGAACAAAAGCCCAAATCTAAGGCAAAGAAAAAGTCAACCAGCGCAAGTGAAAACCCTCACAAGAGCGCGTTTAGCGATGTTCTTGAAAGCAGCTAGACTCATATCGACAAATACCATTAGCTCTAAACAGGTATTGTTTCATTTTCTTTTTTCTCAGGCATGATTGATGTCGCAAGCACAATTAAAATAATTATTACTGCAAGCACCACTATGATGATTGTCAATGCACTGCTCCCTCCAGTGGATGTTGTGCATCTTTCGTCACCAATGCAGTCAACTGCGCTGCACAGCTCATCACTTTCGCAGATACCATTGTCATCATCATCGTCGTAGTCCGGTTCTATGTATGGGGGCGCGGCCTCTATAGAATCAAGTGCGGACTGTATATTGTTTGCATCTGCCTGAAGCGACAACATCATTGATTTTGCCTCTGAGTACAGGCCGTTCTCATAAAAGCTGTTGATTTCGCTTATGCCTCCCTGAAGCCACGTTATTTCTAATGAAAGCTGTGACATATCTCTTCCGTTTGCCTCAAGGGCAAGTATGCGCCGGTTAAGTGTTTTTCGAAGGCTGCCAAGCGCGTTCAAAGAGGACGAAAAGTCATTAAACACCTCTATTGACAGCGTGATGGATGTCTCTAACCCCCCGTCTTCTGAGAATATTATTGTTCCTGAATAGGTTCCTGCGTTATCTATCTTAATATCAAACGACACTGTTTCTGTTTCTCCGGTTGCAATGCTGTCCGGTATGTCGCTGTTGCTGACGTATGGAGATATGCCGGAGTTGAAGTCCATATCAAGCCCATGTATTGTTCCTGTTCCGCTGTTTCTGACATGGATTTTGATGTTTTGTATTATTCCTGCAAGAAGTTCTTTGCTCAGGACAGGCACAACATCAAATGAGGCTGAAAGGCTGTTTTCTATTATGACCGGAATAATAAGGATATTGCCATCAAAATTAACAAACAGGTTCCCTGAAACAACATCGGATATAGAAGACTCGTTTGGGATTATTGTTACTTTGAATGATGTTGACTCATTCGGGGCGAGCGATAATGACATGTTCGATATGTCGATTGCGACATATTGTGATATTTCGTTGCTTGCACTCACAGAAAGATAGTTTATTGTGCTTGTTGAATTGCTTGAGATGTTTATGGTGTATGTCGTGTTCTCTATTACTTCAAAGGCATTTGTTATGTGTGCAGGGGTAGCGAAAATTGTTTTGTTGAGGGCATTTGTGTGAAAATATATCTTATGAAAGTATTTTCTTCCAAAAGTATCACTTGCATTTACAGATATTGTATATTCTCCCTCTGCTGCATAAAGCGTAAGATTGTGGCTGAAAGTGCGCGCGCCACCTGAAAATGCGATGTCTGAATTGGAATAGTGCGTGCGCGTGCCGTTCGGGGCGCGAACTGTTGCATTAGCAATTATCGCAAGCGCTGTGCCATTGGAATCATGGGCTGCAAGGGTTACATCAACGCTTTCGCCTTGCATATATATACTCTTGCCTGTTTGCACATCAAGGTATGCTGTGTGTATCCGAAAGACTGAACTGTGCCTTGTAATGCCTTTTATTGTGTGGTTAACTGTTGCATTAAATATATAATCTCCGGTTATGTTTGGCGCAACAAATGAATCGTTGTACCCGTTGACATTGTTGAGATAAAGAGAAACCACTGTTCCGTTCGGAAGTGTTGCGCTTGCATCAACACCTGAAATTTCGCCGTAAATATTGTCCGGGTTGAGTGAAAATTCAACTGCATCACCGGAAGCCGGATGAGTGGCATTGACAGCAGGAGACACTTCATATGGGATTGCAACGAAGACTATATTCTTTCCACCGACATCCGTGCCATTTGAGGCATAAAAGCTTATGATGCCTGTAGGGTGCTCTGCAGTTATGGTGTGGCTTGCGCACAGCTTTGTCTCATCTGCTGTGCACTGGACAAAATTTTTCATGCCGTCAAATACTTCCATTTTTTTATGGTCATAGGCAAGGTAGCTTATTTTTGCAATGGGGGGGATGTACGGGACTGTAGAGAAATCCTTTAGGTATGCAACAAAGGATATGTTTTCCCCAATCTTTTTTGTCAGCATAAAATCCGTGCTGCCGGTAAAAACTATAGTCAATGCTCCGACAGTGACATTGGCAATGGCGCTTTCTGTAACACTTCCAATCTGGGTGTCAACATAGTTGGCAGTCACGTTTGCATAGTCTGCAGTCCCTGCAGGGAAGAGGCTTTCGATTGCCCAATAATCGGAATTTCCGGGAAGCATTGGAAGCAAAGTGTTTAAAGGAGCCATGCTCTTAATGTCTCCTGAATATTTTGCGCTCACAGTTGATGCAGGGGCTGTTATTATTTTGCTTGTAGAGTCTATTATTTTTGCAAATACGATAAATTCTTCACCCTCTGTTACATTAGCCGGAGCCACGCCCGGATAAAGCGATGCGTGCGCTGCAGAAGCCAAAAAGCACGCAATAACAAGGAACATCAAAAGCGGATTTCTCATAAGAAACCTATTATCTTGGCTGTTTATATGTTTTCTTTATCTTGAAGCCGCAGAAAAGCATGTATTTGAGTGTGTGGATGAATGCGGCTTCGAGACCCTAAAAAATGCGGAGCATTTTTTGGGCCCAGAAAATCTTCGATTTTCTCGGGGCTTGAAACCGAACCAATCAACCCGTCCTTCAGGGCAGGTTATATGGGGGTTTCATGATAGGTCGAATTGGGGTTGCATGAGGAAGTGCATGAATGCATCAAATATCGGGGTTGATGGACTTAACAGCCCGAATGCATGCGCGCAGTTTATCGTCATTAGAAGCTATATATACGCACATTATTCCTTATAGTATCAGGCGATTCTTACAATGTTGCAATGCTGTGTGAGTACATGATTGAATGCGGGGGGTATGTATGAATATACAGTACAGGCTATCCATTCTTATTGTGGCACTGATTTTGTTGACAGGCTTTACAGTCATTATAATCAATTCGAAAATGCTAGGCAACACATTAGAGCAAAATTTGATTGAACGCGAAAAAATGGGGATTATTGTAATTGAAAAAAGAATAACACCGTATCTTTTTGAGAAGGACTATGTGAAAATAACAGATGTTTTGCTTGAACAAAAAGAGATAAAAAAAGATATCTTGGAGTATATACTGGTTTATGATTCAAATAACAACATTCTGGCGCATACTTTTTTGGCAGATGCCCCGAAAGAAATACTTCAATTGCATGTGCATGAAGAGGATGATGTGTTTGATGTTATAGAGCACCAGATGGATGGCAGGAACCTGATTGATCTTGTCTATCCAATAAAAGAAGGGACACATCTTATTGGGTATATTCACGTGGGATACAAGAAAACCTATATAGAGGACATAGTTTCACAAATCGTCACGGTTCTTATATTTGTTGTTGTTTTGGTATCGCTTTTCACGGGTTTTCTGGGCTTTTTTGTGAGCAATCTTATTACAAGACCAATCAAAAAATTATCAAAAGGCATGAGTGAAGTCAGCAGCGGGAATTTAGGTGTTAAGTTGGATATTAGATCCGGCGATGAACTGGAAAGCCTGGGCAATGCATTTAATAAAATGGCTTCGGATTTGAAGGCGTCACAGGAAAAAATAAGAAAACAGAACGAAGAGCTGGAGCAAAAAGTAGAGGAAAGGACGTATGATATTCAGGAGGGAAAGAGAGCCATAATAAATATGATGGATGACACAGAGAAGTTAAATACTGAGCTCATTCAGGCGCAAGAGCGGCTTGAGAAAAATGTGAGAGTGTTGAAGGAAACCGATGTAAAGAAGAATCAGTTTATATCAATCGCAGCACATGAGCTGAAGACACCTTTAACATCAATTCACGGATTTTCCCAACTTTTGCAGAATAGGGATATTGCAAAGAATCAGAAGAAAAGAGAAAAATACCTGAAGATAATGAATCATGAAACCTTGCGCCTGTCAAAAATTGTGAACGATATGCTTGATCTTTCAAGGCTGGACCTTAATGCAGTAACGTTTGATATATCCAAGGTTGATATGAACAAAATAATCGAAGACATTAGAACTGAGATGAATATTCAGGCCAAGGCGAAGGGGCTTGAAATTGAATACAGTTTAGAAAAGAGCCTGCCGAAAATTATTACAGACAAGGAGCGCCTGACGCAGATTTTAATGAACCTGATAAACAATGCAATTAAATACACACCAAAAGGCAAAATAACCGTAAAGGTTTCAATGGAAGGAAAGGATATGCACTTTATAGTCAAAGATACTGGATTAGGTATCGCGAAGAACAATCAGGACAAGATATTCGGCAGGTTCTATCAGGTTGATTCCTCGTATACAAGAAGCGCAGGCGGTGTAGGCCTCGGGCTTTCGCTGTGCAAGGAATTTGTGGAGGTTTTGGGCGGGAAACTGTGGTGTGAAAGCGCGCCCGGAAAGGGAAGCGAATTTCATTTCACATTGCCGCTAAAGTTCAAACAGGCAGTGCGCAAAATCAAAAAGTAGTTTCAAGATAGGGGTTCGCATCTAAAGAAAGAAGGCTGCTGTATAAAGGAACTACGGTGCGCAAGAAGGCATCAATTACCAACAATTTTTTTAACTCTATTTACAAGGTCTGAATTATCAAAAGGCTTTGTTATATAGTCAGAAATATTCATTTTTTCCAGGGTTTCTTTTCCGCCCTCAGAAAGCTTTGCAACAGTCAGAAAAGCTACCTTAATGTTCTTTGTTTTTGGATTTGCCCGTATTTTTTCACACGTTTCTCTTCCGGACATACCCGGCATCATCATATCAAGTAGAATAAGGCCTGGCTTTACGGTTTTTAGCTTATTAAGGCATTCATTCCCATCAGAAGCGGTCACCAGGTTGAAGCCTTCGGGCTCCAGTATTGCGCAAACCAACTCTCGCAGGCTCTCTTCATCATCCACGATCATTATTGTTTTTGGCATATAGTTCCCTCTTTTATATTATTGCTCCACTATTTATAAATTTCTCTGTTTTGGCTTTGATGACAACAATCTCCTCAAAAGAGATTTTTTTTCGTGCAACAACTTCTGCCTTAAGCCCGTTTGCCCTGAAAAAGTCGAGCGTCTTGCTATAATTAGACAGGCTTGACTCAACAAGAAATATTTTACCGTGCGCTGTAATGTGCTTTAGTGCGCCCTTAAGGAATTTCTCGATGACATCCCTGCCGTTTTTCCCGCCGCTCCATGCCGGGTCGCTGAACTTTTCTGTTTCTTTGTCTTCAGGCAGGTATGGTGTGTTGAAGATGATGGCGTCAAATTTCCTGTTGCTGATAGCTGAAAAGAGGTCACTTGAAAAAACATGGCTGTTTGAAACTTTGTTGTTTGCCATATTTTGCTTAGTGCAGGAGACAGCGCGCATGTTTATGTCAAGTGAGAAGACTTCCTTTACTTTTCTGCAAAGAAATATTGAGGCAATTCCTGTGCCGCAGCCGACTTCAAGCACAGATTCCGTGCCGCTCCATGTTTCCTTTTCAAGTGCATCAAGAAGCAGGAAAGTGTCCTCTGATGGCTCGTAAACGCCCTCGCAAAATAAGATTTTCATGCCCTTGTGTTCAAAGACCATCATTTTCATTAAATGTACTATTTTATAAGGGATGGCAGGAACTCTTTTGGCTTTTTTAGATTCATGATTTCTGAAGCGGTGGGGGCAATGTTTGCAAGCGTCCCGCCACTTCTGAGAGTGAATTTTTCCCTGCAGAGTATGAATGGCACAGGATTCAGGGTGTGGGCTGTATGCGGCTTTCCGTTTTCAATCATTTTCTCGGCGTTTCCATGGTCTGCTGTCACAACCAGCGTTGCACCTGCTTTTGATGCAGTATCAATAACTTTCCCAAGGCACTTGTCAACACATTCTATGGCATTAATCGCAGCATCGATTTTGCCGGTATGCCCGACCATATCCGGGTTTGCAAAATTTATGAGTGTGAATGCATGTTTTCTTTTTTTTATTTCATTGCATGCAGCTTTCGCGACTTTGTTCGCGCTCATTTCCGGCTTCTTATCATAAGTTGATACTTTCGGGGATGGTATCAGGAGGCGGTCTTCTTTTGGAAAAGGCCCGTTGCGCCCTGCATTAAAGAAGTATGTGACATGCGCATACTTTTCGGTTTCTGCAACTCTAAGCTGGCGCATCCCGTTTTTGCTTATCATCTCTGCAAGAGTGTTTTTTGTCTTGACAGGAGGATATGCAACAGGGATCGTTATTTTTGAGTCGTACTGTGCCATTGTTGTAAAACCAATATCAAGCAGTTTTTTGCGCCTGAATTGGCTGAATTTTCCCTCGACAAATGCGCACGTAAGCTGGCGTGCACGGTCAGAGCGGAAGTTAAAGAATATTATCGAGTCCTTGTCTTTGGCGCGCGGCGTTCCGTCAATTACTGTCGGGGAGATGAACTCATCTGTCTCCCCTTTTGCATAAGCTGCACGAAGCCCATCTTCAGCGCATTTTGCACTTGTTCCGTTGCCGTTCACAATCGCATCATATGCCTTATGCTCGCGCTTCCACCTGTTATCCCGGTCCATTGCATAATACCGTCCGATTATTGTTGCAATTTCACCGGTTCCAAGTTCCTGCATTTTTTTTGAAAGCATGTTAATGTATTTTTCAGCGCTTTTGGGCGGGACATCGCGCCCGTCAAGAAAGGCATGCACAAATATCTTTTTTTGGCCGAGCTTTTTCGATAACTCAAGAATGGAGAAAAGATGGCTTATGTGCGAATGCACACCACCATCTGAAAGAAGCCCAAGAAGATGAAGCGAGCCACCCCTCTTTTTTGAGCGAAGAATCTCTCCTTTAAGGGATTTGTTTTTGTAAAAGCTTCGATCCTTTATCGAGCTGTTGATGCGCACAATATCCTGTGGGACGACTCTCCCGGCACCGATATGCATGTGCCCGACTTCAGAGCCGCCAATCTGCTTGTCCGGAAGCCCGACAGATTCGCCTGATGCAAGAAGTGTTGTATGTGGATAGCTTTTCCGGAGAGTATCAAAGTTCGGCTTGTTTGAAAGACGAACAGCGTTTCCTTTATACGCCTTTCCTATTCCAAATCCGTCAAGAACGACGAGAACAAGAGGGTCTGCCATAATGTATTTCTTGTTTGGCGAGGATATATATGTTCTGAGAACGTCTGTACCTAAAGCGTTTCCACAACCATTACATTTTTTGCGCCTACAAAAAACAGGCTGTTTTTTCTTGCATATTTTACTGCTTCAATAAGCTTGTAGTCCTGCTCAGCATATATTTCAAAAAGAAGGTCTCCTTTTGAGACTTTATCACCTTTCTTGGCGTGAATTATAATCCCGGCACCGATGTCTTTTGGCGCGCCTGCAAACTTCGCTGTCCTTGCAACAGCGCGGTTGTCAAGGCGCACAACATATCCCTGGTGGCTTGCAAAAAATTGTTTCTTCTGTTTTCCAAGAAGCTTTCTTACATCTTTTCCCGGAACCCCGTTTTGCGCCTTAATGATTTCATAAAATTTTGACTTTGCTTTCCCTGAGTCAAGGATGTTTTTTGCTGTCTTTATATTGCCTTTTTTTGTCATTTTAAGAAGGATTCCTGCAAGTTCAAGTGATTTTTCGCGAAGGTCATCAGGGCCTCTGCCATCAAGGACATCAAGAATATCTATTGCTTCAGGCACAGGACCGATACCCTTGCCAATTGGCTGGTCGCCGCGTGAAATCGTGCACTCTGCTTTCATATCAAGCTGTCGCGCGAGCCACTTGAATTTCTTTGCAAGTTCTTCAGCCATGGCAATGTCCCCTTCTTTTGAGCCGTCGCCATATGGTATGTCCAGCACCAGATATTTTGAGCCAACTGATTTCTTTTTTGACATGACTGATGCAAGAACTTGTCCCTCGGGGTCAATTGAAAGAGGATGCTCAATTCGTATGAGCTTGTCATCAACAGGGGCAAGGTCAAGCGAGCCACCCCAGACAATGCACGCTCCAACTTTTTTCACAATTCGCTTAACATCTTTTGACGAGAATGAAACATCACAGAACACTTCCATTGTGTCCGCAGTTCCTGCAGGGCTTGTTATTGCGCGCGATGATGTCTTTGGCATAAGCACCCCGCAGGCAGCGACAATTGCGACAACAATAGGTGTTACGCGGTTTCCGGGAACCCCTCCGATTGAATGCTTATCTGCGACAATGCTGTTTCCCCACTTAAGGCAATTCCCGCATGAAATCATTGCGCGCGTAAGGTACAAAATCTCTTTTTGTGAGAGTTTCCTGATATATACAGATGAGACAAAGGCACCAAGCTCAATGTCGCTCAGCCTGTTGGTGTCTATTTCAGAAACAAGCGTCTCAATTTCAGCTTTCTTGAGCTCATGGCCTTTAAGCTTTTTTCGTATGATTTCAGCTGATGCCGGCCTTTCAGAAGGAAGTACCTCAATCAGAGTTCCTTTTTTGATTCCGTATTTTACAGACTCTTTTCTGATGCCGACTTCTCCGATTTTTACGAGGTGCTTTGTTGTTTCAATGTATGCTGTTTTTTTGGTTTTTTTGTACGAGAGGGTGACGCGGTCATTCACATATACGCCAAGATCCTTTGCATCATGAATGTTCATCACTACAACAGGCATTCCTGCTTCAAAGTCCATGAATTTTGCTTTAAGCTTCATCATTTTCAACTGACGTATATTTTTTATACAATGCTTCAACAGATTTTGCGTTTATCCTTTTTCCAAAGCACAGGTGCGGCACAAGTGCGCCCGAAAAAGTTTTTGGTATGTGCATGAGCTCGTGTATGAGTGTGCGGTCTTGGTCCTCTTTGCTTTGCATGTCAAACTTTTCTGAAAGAACCTCTATGATGTAGTGAGCACGCACCCCAAGAGCGGATTGCCATATTCTTGGAAGGGACCAAATCCGTGCGTATGCGTGCGCTTTTGATTTCTCGGAGCGCATGCATATTAAGTTGTCAGGGTTTATATAATCAAAATCACAGAACTTCACAATTTTACGGATTCGCACTTGTATATCCGGCGCCGGCGCAAACTTCATGCGCTAATATAGGGGCGCCTCGATTAAATAAATGCGGATTTCTCAAATATTTATATCACGTTTCACACAAGTAGTGGCATGGTTCAGTGGAAAAAAGTAAGAAAAGGGATCTCCCCGCTTTTTGCAGGTGTGCTTTATTTTGCGATTGCTATTGCAGGCGTGACTATTGTGGTTCAGACAGGGGCGCCCGCGATCACAAACATGAAAGATGCTGCAGCAATTGACCAGGCAAAGGATTCTCTTTCAAACCTTGACAAAATTATCTCACTGGTTGCTGAGGAAGGCAGGGGCTCATCGCGCGTTGTCCCACTTCAAATAAAGCGCGGCGATTTTGTGTTTTCAGCAGGCCTTGACACAATCGCGTATGAAATTGACACAAAAGCAGATGTGATTTCCCCGGGAACCCAAAAGCAGGTAGGCGCATTAATATTCTCTTCAGGGTCTTCTGTAAATGTTTATGACAATGGCGCGTCATGGATTCTTGAAAACGAGCATCTTCGCGTTAACCTGACAATGGCCGGAAACTCATCCTCTTATGCATCACTCAACACATCCGGGCTTGTTGAAGGCATATATTTCAAGGACACCGGAACACCTTTCGACGGCACAGTAGAAATCCTGATTGATGAGTCAGCAGCAGCCGGATTAGGAAACGGCTACACATACGCAGAGGAGACCGGGCTAAATATCGCGCGCGGAAGGGTTATTGCACATATGAACACAACCACAGCATTTTATGATGTATATTTCACGCTTCAAAGCGGAAGTGATTTCATTGATATTTCTGTGAGAAATTTCAATACATATTGAAAGAATTGGTTTTATAAACTATAAGCCAGAATAACATGTATGTATTCTGCGAAAATAGACTCCTGCCTGAAAAAAGAAAAGATATCTTCTGGTGACAAAGTAAAAATCACTCAGAAAGGCGGGAAAGAATACGAGGGCATTCTTATGCCGCGCCCGGATTTCGGGGGAAGCAAAGACAACATAATTCTTAAGCTCAAGAGCGGCTACAATATCGGCATAAAATTCTCAAACGGCATGAAAATAAAAAAGAGCGGTAAGGGAGCAGAACTTGAAGCATTTCCTTCACTAAAGTTTTCATCAGATAAAAATCTGCCGAAAATATCTCTTGTTGCAACAGGTGGGACTATAAGCTCGCGCGTGTCTTATGAGACAGGCGGCGTGAAGTGGCTGATGGATGCAGGCCAGCTATTTTTCCTTGCACCGGAACTTCAAAAGATTGCAGTATTTCGGAAAATAGAAAAGCCATTTTTAATGGCTTCAGAGAATATGTCGCATGAGCACTGGCAAAAGCTTGCAGAGACTTGCGCACGCCTATTGAACGAAGGGGACGAGGGTGTTGTAGTCACGCATGGTACAGACACACTTCATTACACATCAGCAGCATTGTCTTTTATGCTGAAAAACCTTACAAAACCGGTTGTTCTTACATACTCACAGCGCTCAACAGACAGGGGAAGCACAGACACACCTATGAACCTTGTGTGCGCAGCAAAAGTTGCCGCAACGTTAGATATAGCAGAAGTTGTGCTTGTAGGGCACGGCGAATCATCAGATACCTTTTGTATTGCAAACAGGGGCACAAAGGTAAGAAAGATGCACACTTCAGTGCGCCATACATTTCGCCCAATAAATGAAGTTCCTGTTGCGAAGGTGTGGCCTGACGGGAATACAGAATATTTGGGTGAACACAAAAAGAGGGCAGAAGGAAAAGTGATTGCAGACACAAAGTTTGAAGAGAAAGTCGCACTCATAAAATACTATCCCGGCGCAAACCCTGAAATGATTGATTTTCTTCGCGAAAAGAAATATCGTGGTATTGTGATTGAGGCAACGGGACTCGGCCATGTAGCAACAGATGAGAGCAGGAAGAGCTGGCTTCCGGCAATAAAGCGCGCAATCAATTCAGGAATGCTTGTTTGCGCTGCCGCGCAAACATTATATGGCAGGCTGGACCCTCTTGTGTATGGTGAAGGAAGAAAAGTCCTTTCCCTTGGTGTTGTATATCTCAAGGACATGCTTCCTGAAACAGCGTACGTCAAGCTTGGCTGGGTGCTTGGCCACACCAAAGACACTAAAGAAGCTGAAAAGATGATGCTGGCAAACTATGCCGGTGAAATTACAGGGCGCACAGGCGCAAAGACGTTTCTTTACTGAACATTACAGTGTATTGATGCAAGATGTACATATCTCGTATTAGGCACATGAATGGATGTCTGATAAGGGATTGTTCTTGATTCGTTAACAATTAACGAATACATTTTACGGGTGCTTGTTTTTCAGAATAAAGGGATTTGTTAACAATTAACAATTTAGTTTTTCATCAAAAAACGCAATAAAGCGCCCCTTTTATGCCTTCAAAACCCTTGTAAACTATATATATGGCGCTATCTCAATATATGTACATTAATGTATGGGTTCATTGGTTAACCAATACATTGGTTATAGGGGCTTGGTTTGGGGAGATATTTAATGCACAGAGTACTGCTTACGTTGTTTCTTTTCTTTATATCCGGAAAAAACTCCATTGCCTGTAAGCTAAAAACGCCTTTTGCCAAGGCAAGCATAAGGAAATCCTGCGTCTCACTTAAATCACAGGCAAATGCCCTCACATTCATTTTCCTGAGCGGAATCGTCTTTAGCCAGTCCCTTATCGTAGCATACAATTTTGTGAATTCAACAGCACAGGATTTGTCTTTTTCTGAGGGGCTGATTACGCCGACAGGTTTCGCTGTTGGCGTTCCTGAACAAGGCGAAACAGAGCGTGCCGTGCCAGTCACAGCATCGGTTTTAGAAGGACCATCAGAAGAATCGGGTGATGTTGCTTCAATTAGTGAACCTGCGGATGACAGGCAGCAGCCTACATCAGACGAGAGGGTAGAAACACCCGCACCAGAAGAAGGCGCTCCTGATGCAGCAGATTCTGAGGAAGCAGAGCCACCAGTGGATGTAGAGGAAATAATCATTCCTCCAGAGGAAAATCCTCCTTCAGAAAATTCCGATGGTATATCGGATGATTCAACACATTGTGAGGGAGAGAATGAAAACAGCGGGGCAGCAAGCCCGGTTTTACCTGAGCAGCCTGACGAAACGCAAGACAGTGATGTTTCCACCCCCGATTCAACAGAGCCGCCGGCTGAAAACAATAGCACTGGCGATGGTATACGTGACGCTACTCTACCTTCTTTTGAAGAGGCAACACTGGAAGCCTCACTTGTTTTTCCATCAGATATTAAGAGAGGAGATACATTCACATTAGTTGTTAGTTTGACAAATACGGGTTCTGCGCCTGCAAACAATATCGTGGTTGAGCTGGAAATGCCGGATGGCGCGAGCGCCACGGAATCAAGCAAATCAATAAATTCGCTTGCAGCAGGCGAATTTTTTGAAGTTGACGTCACCATCCAGCTGTCATATGAAGCCCAGCTTGGGGAAAACGAAATCAAAGTGAGGGTTAGCTATGAATAGCGCCATCACACCCTTCGGAATTGGAGCAGGGCGCTTTGGAAAAGGCAGGCATCCGCACAGAAACATACGGGGCAACAAGAAATCAGAGTCCGGGCATGTAGAGCGGTTCTTGCTGAATGGCGCAAAATGACACACTGCAAATAGCCCGAGGCACGCAGAAAGGTAGGAAGGCCGCGGGCCAGTCTCCCAGTGCAGATGCAGAGCATCCGCACTGCTCGGCAGGCCCCTCCGAACGACAACGCCGTATGCCTTTGCCGTATCGCTTGTCGCCAGCTCGCTCTTGAGTAGTATGAACTCCCCGGACTAACCCCGCAACTGTAGCCAGCGGGATTCGCCGCGTACACCCCACTATCCCTGCATGGAGGATCATGGCATGCAAATCGCCTACTCAAGCTGGACTCTCGACAGCGTACAGCGATACATCGAGCGCTACCGGGAGCTGTGCGACTGGGGCGTGGGCTGGGTGGTGACCCCCGAGCGGGTGATGGCCGAGCTCGAGGTCTACGAGGAGCACTGGACCGGCCTGCTGGCGATGCTGGCGGCCCGGGGGCTCAAGGGCTAGGTCCTCAACGCCACAGCCATGCTCGTTTTCGAACGAATGTCCAATCATGGCGCGCGTATCCTACTCTTGCGGGGTGCGGTGAGCAACCGGTCCGTTTGAGGAG
>JAIVYS010000014.1:0-14006 GCA_048635325.1 Candidatus Bathyarchaeota archaeon | reverse complement strand
ACAACCATGCGCATGAGGTCTGTTGATTCTACAACGCCGACAACTTTCCCGTCAGCATCTGTTACCGGAACCCTGCTCAGGTTGTTTTCCCTCATGATTGAAACCGCTTTTCCTAGGCGCTCGCTTTGCGTAACAGAATATGGCATCGGAGTCATGAATTCATGGGCTGTCTTTTTTGAAATTTCATCACTGCCTGCAAGGGCGCGAATCACATCCTGCTCAGAGACAATGCCTTCAAGCTTGCCATCAGAAAATACAGGAAGCGCCTTGTAGTTCAGCCTGTACATATAGTCTGCAACATCAACCAGGCTTGCATCAGGAGAAATCTTTGGCGGGTGAAGCAGATGGTTTTTGACCCCTGTCTTCACCTTCAGGCTTTCAGGATCCCTTGTGTGCATCCTCAAAAGCTGCTTGTAGCCAAAAAGCCCTGCGTACTCGCCATTCTCGAAAACAGCAACATTATGTATCTTTTTTTCAGCAAGAATTTTTGCAGCGCGGCTTACATGCTCGCCTGCCTCGACACTTACGATGTCTTTTGCCATCACATCTTTTGCTTTAATTTCCATATCAAACACCTGAATCAATTGTGGCGCCTAAATTATAAAAACACTTACAGTGTTGAATACTCCCGCCACCTTACATCCCCTGACGCGCCAACAAGGCGAAGAGTACAGAGCCTTTCCATGTACGCGCGATATGTGCGCCCTGAAATGGGTTTTGCGACCGTTTTTTTGTACGCCTCAAAAAGTTCAGGTGAAGAAATCTTTCCCTTTTCCCGGATTATATTATAAAGCGCCCTGTGATGTTCTGTCAGTATCGCAAGTATCTGCTCTGCCTTGAGAGAGCGGGCGTCCTTTTGTGCCCGAAGAAGATGCTCTTTTGCGATTTTTCGAATGCCGTCATCTTCTGAGGAAAGCGCAGCCTTTCTAAGGATTTCTATGCCAACACGGGCATCCCCATCCGCGCCGACAGCAGCAATTCTTATGAAAATATCATCAATCGCACCCGAAACAAAAGCAAGGCCTGCCCTGTCGCGAAGTATATCTATCATTTCATCGCGCGTGTATTTTGGGAACTCCAGAGTTTCCGGGCTAAAAGAGCTTTTGATTCGCGGGTCAATCGAAACCAGGGCGTGCGGGTCATTTGAGATGCACACCACACCATACCCATTCCTTGAAAGGCTGTATAAAACATCCATGTCCTCAACGCGGTCAACCTCGTCAAGCACGACAATAATCTTTTTTGAGTGGTTTGCCACATAGCTCTCAATATCTAAAAGAAGCTCTGAACTCTGCTTTTTCGGGTTTGAAAATTTCATTGGCAGGTCAGAAACTATTTTGGATAAAATTGCATGCATGCTGGGGTTCTTCCAGCAATTGACATACGTAGTGCAAACATTCTGGGAATATTTTGCAAACTCATCCAGCACCCAGTTTGAAAGAGATGTCTTGCCGCACCCTGTCGGGCCGAAAAGAAAAAGGTTTCTTGGCGTGCGCCCTGCCCCTGCCGGCGCGAGGCATGCCCTTATAACATCCCTCTGCCCATCGCGCGCATACATCCTGTCAGGGATAAATGCTTCTGTAAGCGGCGTTTCGTCTTTTATGATGGTTGACTGTGCGCTGTATGAAGAAGTCATAAAGTTAATTGTGGGTTAGAAAATATAAGGATGTTGCGACGCACCAACAAACCTTGAAATGCCATCTGGCTTTATGGATAGTTAGGACTTTTCTCTTTGACATTTTTATTTCATACGACAACAAACCGCAGAATAAAGAACATTCTTAGAAAAATATAGAATCAAATAAGCTTGATTTCAGTTACTCCGATAGCGATTGGCCAGTCTTCGTCTACAGTTTCCCTAAGGTATTGTGATAGAGTTGTTTCTTCATCCATATCTTCGAAATTTAGTGGATAATTGAAAAGCGTAGTTCTGCACATATCTCTGTCAACAAGTCTTACGACAGATCCTCTTACTTCTTGAAGATGATATCTGTAATATGGTTTGGATGTCATTATATCTGGAGATTTGCTATTGACGTACTGCTCATACTCAGCTCTTTTGTCTTCTCTTAATACCCACATATGTCCTTTTGTTTCAGAATAACCGGCTATTCCCTGGTGGACTGCTTCAATCGCTTTTTCAGCTTCTTCCAAGCTGTCAAATGAAGGCGTACCTGTAAAACCAGTCATTGTTGCCATCAGGCCATCTCGATATGTAGTTGTGGTTGCAGTGGTGTTGTTAAGACCAAGTTTATGTACGGCATTTATGGACTCTCTGTTTAGATTATCTAGTACCCCTCTATCGTCACATGGTGCTTTGCTTACAGTATAAATCGCAGTATCCGTTCTATCATTATTAAAAAACATAGTTATCCCGTACAAGTAAATTATATTCTGTCTTTTTATGTTTTGCTATGTGCCGTCTCATAACGATGTCGTTGCATAACCTAACTTCGCGATCAATTCATGCACCAAGCCATCTTTCTATGATCCTAAAACACAAGCAAGGAATTAGAAACTATACGGATATGCGCCGCCATTAATAAAGGTGCGACCACCATAAGACGATAACAACCGACAAATGCAGTTTCTGTTGCAGGGGATGTAATGGATTACCTTGAAATACTGTTTGGCTTTCTCGGCGGCCTTGGGTTATTTCTCTACGGCATTTCTATTCTGTCTGACAGCATGCAGAAAGCAGCGGGCAACAGGATCAAAAACCTCCTGAAAAGGTTTACAGACAAGCCAATAAAAGGAGTTTTTGTCGGCTTTGCAGTGACCGGAATAGTCCAAAGCTCAAGCATTACAACAGTAACTGTTGTCTCTCTTGTCAACTCAGGCATCATGACACTTGCGCAGTCTGTTGGCATAATATTCGGCGCAGGGATTGGCACAACCGTGACTGCACAAATGGTGTCGTTTCCTATTGGAAAATTCTCTCTCCCAATTATTGCACTTGGTGTCTTCATCTATTTTCTCAGAAAGCGCCATAATGGCTGTGCAGGGAAAATATTGATTGGATTCGGCCTTTTGTTTCTTGGGATGGAAACAATGAAGCAGGGCTTTGCCCCTCTGAGAGAATCCGAGTACCTCCTCAACCTTCTGGCTGAATTTGGAAAAACTCCTGCACTCGGCATTATGGCAAGTGCTTTGTTTACAGGAATCATACAAAGCTCAAGCGCAACAACAGCTATTGTCATTGCAATGGCGCAGGAAGGTGTAATCAACCTTCGCTCTGCAATACCGCTTATACTGGGCGCAAACATGGGCACGTGCATCACTGCACTCCTTGCATCTTACGGCACCAATGTGTCGGCAAAAAGAGCTGCCTTCATCCACCTGCTTTTCAATTCACTGGGTGTCCTGATATTTCTGCCATTCATATCCCTTTTCGGGGATGTTGTTGCAACAACCTCTTCAGTTGCGGCGCGGCAGATTGCCAATGCGCACACAATTTTCAATATAACCAACACACTGCTGTTTCTTCCCTTAATTTCTGTATTCATATATGCTGCCAAGAAGGTTATTCCCGGAAAGGATGAAGAAATTGACGGCGGGGTCAAATACCTTGACAACCGCTATCTTGATATGCCTTCAGTTGCCCTTGACAATGTGGAAAAAGAAGTCAAAAGGATGGCTAAAATCTCTCTTGAAATGCTCAGGGACTCGCGCAAAGTCCTGCTTGCAGGCGACAAAGGCCCTGTTAAAAATATCCATAAAAAGGAGGTAATCGTCGACAACCTGCTTCAGGCAATCGGCACTTATTCTGTCAGGCTCTCGCAAAAGGAATTGTCAAAGTCAGATGCCCGCAGGCTTTCTGCACTAGCACATAATATTACGGACATTGAACGGGTCGCAGACCATGCAATAAACATAATCGGTTCTGCAGAAAAAAAGGAAATGGATAACGTGACTTTCTCAAAAAAGGCGCAGGAAGAGCTTTCTGAAATGTTTGGCAACACTCTGGCTATTTACAGCAACGCTATTGATATCATTGAAACACATGATATAAAAAATGTCAAAAAAGTCATGAATTTGGAGAATATTATTGACAAAAACGAAAAGGAATTCGAGAAAAACCACATAGCGCGCCTGAAAAGGAAAGTCTGCAATCCTGCTGCCGGCATAATATTCACAGAAATCCTGCATAATTTAGAGCGCATCGGGGATCATTCGGTGAATGTGGTTGACAGGGTTGAATAGATTGCATCATCTGAGAACGAAATTGCCTTAATCTGTGGTCTTTAAGCATTACCTTTTTTGGGTTTTTCTTCTATTGGCTTGTAATGCCCACGCCCGTCAAAAAGTTTGTCTATTTGGTCTACAAGAGTGGCCGAGTCAGGTGTGATTTCCTTGTTTTGCTCGAAAAAAATGTCAATAGAAGGATTACCTGATTTGGGTTCAGGCAATGCAATTCCTTCTGGAATTGTCGTGCCATCTAATTCATATATATCAGGAGTATTTATTCGAATAGTTGCCAAGCTTCCGTATTCTACAGAAACAGTATTATACACTTCTCTTAACAGTTTTCCAAAATCACCCACCTCAAAAAAATGTGCTTTTGCAAAATTCCGGACAGCACCCCTATAAAATAAATTAAGATCAACTTCTATTCTTTCCATCATTAATCACCATTTGATTACTAAAAAGTTGCTGCCAGAAACCTTTATAAACCTTTCTATCCAAAATAGGAAACTACGAAAAGCTTTATATGCTTTTCGATTCTGGTAAGATTATTTTTCGGAGGTCTTTCTATGTCTACAAACCCAAAATGCAGCCAGTGCGGGAACACTCATCTTATAAAGGATGACACGCGCGGCGAACTTATATGCAACAAGTGCGGCACAGTTGTCACGCAGGATGAGCTTGACACAGCGCCTGAGTGGAGGGCTTTTGACCCCCAGCAGCAGGCGCAAAGGACAAGGACTGGGGCACCGCTGACATTCACAAAGCATGACAAGGGCATAGCCACTGAAATAGGCAAGGGCTCAGGAGAGCTTTATCGCGTTTCTGTCAAAAAGAGGGCGCAATATTACCGCCTCAGAAAGTGGAACAAGCGCCTTACAAAGTCAAAGGACAGGAACCTTTCATATTCTTTATCAGAGCTTGCAAGGCAGGTCTCATACCTCGGGCTTTCAAAAGCAGTGCACGAGGAAGTCGGCAGGCTGTATGAAAAGGCAGTCACGCGCGGGCTTGTGCGCGGAAGGTCTATGGAATCCATTATCACTGCGCTTATCTACGCTGTAGCGCGCGAGCAGGGCTCGCCAAGAACGCTCTCAGAGCTTTCTGCTGCAAGCGGAATTGAAAAGCGCGAAATCGGAAGGGCATACCGCTATGTTGCAAGGGAAATCGGGATAAGGATACTGCCTGCAACAGCAGTCGAGTACATTCCGCGCTTCTCCTCGCTTCTCGGGCTTTCCGGGAAGACGCAGGCAAAGGCAAAAAAGATTCTAAGCGACGCTGTGGACGAGGAAGTCACATCAGGCAAAGGCCCGACAGGTGTTGCAGCGGCAGCGCTTTACATCGCTGCAGTCCTTCAGGGCGAGCGCAGGACACAGCGCGATATTGCTGATGTTGTCGGTGTCACAGAGGTCACAATAAGAAACAGGTACAAAGACCTTGTCGAGAAGCTCGGAATAGAGGAAGAAGTCGAGAAAAAGGCTGCAGAAGTTGAGAACAAGCTTGAGGCAAAAAAGTAGGCTCTAAATCAGCGCAAAGCCAACTGCCTCATCAAGGTTCGAGACCTCAACCACACTGATTCCTGAAATTTCCGAGATGTCAACCACTTCGGTTTTTATCTCAGGAAAACAGAATTCTGCTGTTCCCCACACCCTACATATCTCATCTGAAGTATAGTTGACATCAGTTGACAACCCGACAGGAACAAGCAGCATTGTTGCACCCCCTTCTTTGGCTGCTTTTGCTTTCTCAAGTATTTTTCCTGCAGGGCCGATTGTCCCGTCATGGTTTATGGTTCCGGTCATCATGACATCAGGGTTTACGCTTCTTTCTGACAATGCTGCAACTGCTGCCACAGTAAACGCAGCCCCTGCACTCGGCCCCTCAAGAAGAGTGGCGTCTGCTGAAAGCTCAAAGAAAAAATCTGTCTTGCCCTCGTCAATTCCAGTGTAGTTTGATGCAAGCAGCACTGCCATGCGCGCAGACTGCCCCACGTCTGATGTGGAAAGCACATTATTGAGACTAATAAATATCTTGCCTGTCCCGGGCTTCGCCGCGACACCGACCTCTGCGAAAACCCCTGTATTATTTCTTGTCACAGCAGGAAGGCGCATCACAGCAGCACTTTCGTCAAACAGCACTTTTTTGGTGCTCGACGAATAGATAAAAACCTTCTGCACTTCCGGGTTAGTGTATGTTGCGCCTGCAATTATGCCTGATGCAAAGACAAGAAGTGTAAAAAGAACAAGATTGGTTCTGGATAAAGCCATGCTGCTATATGCGCTTTAAACGTTATATACTACATAAGTGCAAGGCACGCAACAGGGCAGGACACTTCATAAAAGCGGTATTTGCACCCTACCTTCGCCCTGGAACCTGAAAGCACCCGCAGAACACCTTAGGGCTGCTCCGGTCAGGGTCTGACCCGGTTCGGCGAACTGCGAATCTGACAGGGCAGGGAATCATTGTTCAGGCACAAGCCCGTATTTTCATAAAGACATACCGCACCTGCTGCTTCAGCCCCTGTATAGACGATTTCAGGTAATGGGACTCGCCTAAGATCCCGGCCTAGCCTTGCAGGATTAATTAGAAAGAGACTTTTTTATATGAATTATTTGCCAAATCTTCTCTGCCTTGAATTAAAATCAGCTATTGCAGATAGAAACTCTTCTTTTTGAAATTCAGGCCAGCATTTCTTGGAAAAATAATATTCAGCGTAGGCTCCCTGCCATAAAAGAAAGCCGGAGGTTCTCTGCTCCCCGCTTGTGCGGATTATAAGATCAGGATCCGGAGTTCCATTAATGTAAAGGTTTTTGCGAAAAACATTTTCTGTTATTTCATCCGGCTTTATTTCGCCACTTTGCACAAGTTGCGCAATCTTTGCAGCAGCATCAAGTATTTCCTGCCTTCCGCCGTATGCAACAGCAATATTGAGAAATAGGCCATCATATTGCTCTGTTGCCAAAACTGCTTTTGCCATTGCATCCTGAACTTTCTTTGGCAAAAGGTCAGGGCGCCCGATTATATTTATTTTTACGCGGCGCTCGTGTATTTTTTTATTCTTTACAACTCCAAGAAACTCCTTTTCAAAAAGGTTCATCAAAAAATTAAATTCCTTTTTCGGCCTGTCAAGATTTTCAATTGAAAGTGCATAAATTGTGATATATTTTGTGCCAACCTCATAGCACCAGTCAAAGACATCTTCTATTTTTCGTGCACCTGATTCGTGCCCAAAAAGTGCCTGTTTCATCAAATGGCGCGCAAACCTCCTGTTGCCGTCCATGATAAACCCGATGTGCTGAGGTGCTTCGTGCATAGACATACCAACCCAATTTAGGTTCTTATTTTAAATATTTTGCCAGCCCGAGAAGGCGTGGGTTCTTCAGGACAAGTTTCATGAGTTTTGCTGTCCTGCCGTCAGAAAGGCCCACAATATCTTCTCCTGTAAATGATTCTGAAATCAGGTTCATGGCATCATCAGACATATTTTCAAATGCATTGACAACTTTCTCAACCTTGCGAAGCTGGTTTCCTCTTTCATTCCACCACAGGATGTTGTACTCATCAAGCCCTTCTGCTGATGTGTTGCCTGCCTTTATAGCATCTACAATGGCCTTTGCAGCCAACACCCCTGCATAAGTCGCCTCTGCAAGCCCGCCACCGTGAACCGGGTTCACCTGATGGGCTGCGTCTCCTACTGCAAGAAAATTATCTGAAGTCATCTTCTCAAGAAAATTGCCAATAGGTATTGCC
The DNA here is from genome assembly GCA_048635325.1 of Candidatus Bathyarchaeota archaeon. Lineage (GTDB taxonomy): Archaea > EX4484-52 > EX4484-52 > EX4484-52 > B79-G9 > JAFCBV01. The sequence goes on along the minus strand of JAIVYS010000014.1, from coordinate 6,074 downwards.
CCGGCATTTTCCTCAATTATTGCGCCTTTTTTCACTGAATCTGTATTCTTTATCCACTCATCAAGATACTGCTTTGCTGTCTTTTCATTGACTCCGCCAATGCCTATCCCGACATTTGCCACATGCTTTCCTTTCGGAAAAATCCATATGTATCCACGCGGCGCTATTTTTCTACCAAGATAAAAATAAAGTTTCTTTGGGTTTGGAATATCTATATTTGCCATCTCGTACTGATAACCGGAATCAACACTGACCAGATTATTCGAGTACTTCAATCCTGCCATGCGCCCTATTTTTGATTCAATGCCGTCTGATGCCACAACAATTTTTGCACGTATCTGATATTTTTTTCCTTCATATACGGCCTCAACACCTGTTATTTTTTCATTATTGTCCCTGAGAAGCCCAATCACTTCTGTTTTTACGCGTATTTCCACACCTGCTTTTGCAGCATCATATACAAGGAACTTGTCAAATACCTTTCGCTCTATAACCGCACCCCCGCCTCCTCCAGGAATCTCCAGTGCCTTGCCGGAAGGCGCGTACAGTATGCCTCCATCAATATGCTGGCATACAAACCGTTCGTCACGCCCGTAGCCAAGCCGGTCAAGAATCGTGTGGCCAATCCCTTCACCGCAGCGCTTGGGTGCACCAATCTCCTGGCGCTTCTCAAGAAGAAGAACTTTTAGGCCTGCCTCTGCAATGTGCTTTGCAGTGACAGAACCGCCAGGCCCTGCACCGACAATAATAACATCATAGCTGTTTTTCATTAAACCGCCTTTGCATGAATGCCCTAAACCAAACCCATAATCTCTAATTCGCTTTGCATTCTCATATATGTGTGGTTCGCGGCACGTAAAAAGAGGCTCTAATCTTCAACTCTTGGCGCAAGAACATATGAAAGCCGAACTTTATCCGGCGAGTCAAAGACGACTTTTAGGGGATAATCCTTTCCAAGATATATTTTGGCTGTATCTGAAAGCTTTGTTGCCCTGTCTATTTTTTTAAGATAATCCAGCGAGAATTTTGACTTTGCTTCAGTTATTGCCTTGACAGCAACAACGCCTTCAGAATCCTTGTCAAGGAGCAGGCTCATGTTACTCGTGTCACCTTCAGAAGCCATGCCAAAAGAGCCCTCTTTTGCAGATAAGATAATAGTGTCACCGACAATAGATGCATCTGCTATGCCTCCGGAAAACACAGATGTGCTTATCTCAACAGTTGCCGGGAAATCAAGGTTCATTTCCGGGATCTCTCCCTTTTCTATCTCAAGAAGAGGTATTGTGAACTTTCGAAGGGATTTTCCTGTAATTGTAATGTTCAGCTTGTTTGTCTCATTCTCAACATCAAGGGAAACTGTGTCTTCAGCCCCAACGCGCTTCAACACAGCGAGCAGGCTGTCAATGTTTATCGCAATTTCAGTTTCTTTTTCTGCTTTGTATTCCTTAAACACTGCTGCCCTAAGTTCAAAGTCTATTAAGACAACCATTGTGGGGTCTGTTGCACTAAATTTTAATCCATTGTCTTTTGTAACAAAAATGCCCTCACTTACGAGTTCGGACAATGCCCCTAGGCCATCGCGAAGAATGCCAACATTTTCGAGAACTGCCCTGAATGTCATCATAATACCTTTTTGCCCAATCGCATAGGGTTTTTGGCGAATATATTAGGAATTCGCCTTAATCCACATTTTTTCCGCAAGTTTATATAGGTTTATGTCTATGCCCGTGGCATCCAGAACCAACTCTGCGCGCAGGTTAAAGTTCCCGGTCCCGTCCGGCGCCACCTGCGCATAGACGCGCACTATCTGCCCGTCATACAGGCGTGAAATTATTTCAGGAGTAGAGAAAACATCTATCTTTCCTGTGTCATCCTCGATAACAAAAGAGTCTCCTGCTTTAGATAAGATTTTTCCAAGAATCCGAACGCGCGCATCTTTGGAAATATCTATTTCCTTTATTTTTTGAACGCGTGCCGGAACCTGCCTTAAATCCATAGAACTCAGTATATTGCATTCTATTTAAGAGTATTCTCTCCAGGTCTTGCCGCACTTTGTACATCGGTAAAACCTTGTCTCCGGCTCATCGGATGAGCGCGTCTGCTGAGTCCACCAGCGGGCCTCGTTGTGCCCGCACTCAGGGCAATCCTCTTGTGTTATCGGCAGGACATTGGTCTGCTTTTCAATAATCGGGATTTCATCCTGCGGGTTGCGGTCAATCTTTTCAGTGAACTTGGGAATGCTTTCCTTATCTATGCGCTGCTTCTTGTTGCATTTGTGGCAAAAAAATTCTATTTTATTCCCGTTTTTTACAGGCGCAAGCAAGCTTCCGCATTTTTGGCAAAGTTTCATTCTTCATCACCTATATGTTTAAGTAATCCGAGATCAGGATTCGCGGGTATCCGAAATAAGGCAGCCGGACTATCATCCTGCCTTTTATCCACTCTGGCTGTACGCCCCAGCGGTCATACGCAGGGTTGTGGTCGCCCCATGTAGTTATAGTGCCATCAGGGTTCTTGCTGAAGACCCGGTGTACTATAAGCTTGTTCCCGTCAGGGCACTTTGGCTCGCTGTCCGGGCAGATATAAACTATGATGTCTCCGTCCTCTTTTCCTGTGCTTATCTCATCAAACGATATGCCCTTCAATATAAGCATATCTCCTCTGGAAAGTGTCGGCTCCATTGAGTCAGAGACCACAGTCACCAGTGGCTCTGATGTGCTCAGTATAAGCCCGATTCCCAGATACGCTGCAAGTGCAAGCAACATTCCTGCAGCGATATAAAGTATATTTTCTACAACCATTTTTACGCTGATTTTGTTTGAAACTATAAAAAACACCGGTACTGCAATAAATTTTTTGATTAGTGCTTAAAAAAGAATTTATTTAAATGTATCTTATTTTGAAATCGCAAAAAACCAAGCACGTCCCACTAAAATCAACGAATGCGGTTTCAAAAGCTTGAAACCGAACCAAACAAACCCTGTCCTTTAGGATGGGGTCTCATAAAGGTTTCATGATTGTTGTTTTGAATTTTCAATAAGAGCTAAATACATTCATACGGCTTGAAGCTCAATTACGTCACCAACGCTTATATTGCCACGCTCAATTAAGCCTGCAGGAATCTCAATAAGAGTGTCTGCCTCTTTTGCAGGCAAAATAAAAGGAGTGAATGGGCGCACTCCATTCCGGATGTCAACAACACAGTTGTTTCTCAAATATACAACATCTATTGAAAAAAATACAAAGAACATGTGTATTGAAAGGCTTGCGCGCCCTGGAAAGCGCGTTTTAAAGACGAGCGCATAGCCCGGCTTTCTGCGAAACATCATGCCGCGCATCTTCTGCCACGGGGTTTTGGCAAAGCGTACATTTTTTGAGATAATCTTTTTGCGGGTCTTGTTAAAAAGAACCTGCTTTTTGCCCGCCATGCAGAATGTAAAGGAAGCACACGCATATATAATTTTCATTTCAATATGTGCGCATGGGAAAACTCTCACATTTTGCAGGAACTTTTCTGCACACGTTTCTTGCGCTATCATTTGTTATGTTCGCGCTTGGCTGCACCAGCAGTGACGCGGCGCAAACTGAAATTTCAGGAGATGATAATATGGTATCAAACAGGTTTGCAGTAATTGAGACAAATAAAGGGATAATAAAATTCGAACTTTATGAAGAACGTGCGCCGGTAACAACAGCAAACTTCATTAAGCTCGCAGAAAGCGGCTTTTATGACGGCCTAACATTCCACAGAGTAATACGCGACTTCATGATACAAGGCGGTGACCCGAAAGGTGACGGCACAGGCGGTCCGGGATACAAGATACAAGACGAATTCCACCCAGAACTAAGACACACAAAAGGTGCTGTGTCTATGGCAAACGCAGGCCCTAACACAGGCGGAAGCCAGTTCTTCATAACAGAAGAGCCACAACCACACTTAAACGACAAACACGCTGTCTTCGGACAGGTTGTAGAAGGCATGGACGTTGTGCTTTCTATTGTGGCTAATGACAAGATGATTTCTGTCAAAATTGTAGAAAAATAAGTAGTCCCGTCGCCCGGATTTGAACCAGGAACATCTCGGTTTCCACATTTTTGAATGCTTGCTAATCCAAAGCACCGTAAGGCACTTGTCTACAGCCGAGCACTCTACCGTTGAGTTACGACGGGGTTTTTAATGAGCGAGCCCAAAATCGGCAAGCTCGTTATGATTTTGGTGCGAGCCATTAAAAAGCTTGAAAAGCCTATCCAATATCCTTTGTGGATTTTCACGATTTTAGGCGTTGAAGCCATGTGAGGTATGATTGCAATTCCGCATGAGCTGAAGCGCCTAAAAGCCCGAAAATTCGAGCCAATTGAACTTGTTGAATTTTCGAGGATCTCGGACCTGAAACAATATGTGCTGTCCGAGGCTTTTTCAAGCGAGACCGAAATTAAGTTCTGTATAGGTACTTCTTTCCACGAGAATTTAAATTACTAAACTATGCGCCAGTGCCTTTGAGTTCTGTTTTTATTCGTGCAAGCTCTGTCTTAAGATCAGAAAGGGAATCAGAATATGTGTCTATGCCAGAATGCGCTCTTTCATCTTCAGTCAGCCCTTCCGGTGCCTGAAGCCTTGGCTCAATATCCTTTATTTTTGCATCAAGGAGATTCAGGTTTTCCTCCATGCGCGCGACTGCTTCTGCTTTGAGCTTTTCAGCCTTTCCAAGAAGCTCAATAGTATTTGCCATGGCCTTTATATCCATCCTTGACTTGGAAAGCTCATTTGAGACAAGCTCATGGTCATCTATCTTTACGAAAAGTGTGGTATCTCCTGATGCGGGTGCCTGCACAACACATTCTTCGTATTTGTTTTGGGCAATATCATTCTCTTTAGGCGCTGTTTGCGCGTCCATGCCAACGATTTGCCGGAGGCGATTAACCTCGCTTTCGTTCATGCGTTCAGCCATAGTATCAACAATTTATGGGTTTCTGTAGTTTATATGTGTTAACGAGCCCGCCGGGACTCGAACCCGGATTTACGGCTCCGCAAGCCGCCGTCATATCCATTAAACTACGGGCTCCGCCCTTTCTTTAAATCGCGTACGCCACGGATTCATCTATTTATAAATTTTCGCTATGATATATACTTCTCTAAAAAGACGGCAAATGCCTTCTTTCTTGAGTACAACTGATTTAGAAAGAAACTTTAAAAGACATTCAGGTGATTATTTTGACAAAACTCGTTTGCACAAGCTGCAGTTCAAATATAATAGCATCAGAGCCATTCGTTAAGTTCTCATGCCCTTCGTGCGCTGAAGCAGAAATAGTGCGCTGCTCGCGCTGCAAAAACGCGTCGAACAATTATACCTGCCCAAAATGCGGGTTTGTCGGACCTTAAGTGATTCTTATGGGAAAAGTGCTTGTAACATATAAAATCATGCCTTCTGACACAACAACAGACCTTTCTAAAATGCAGGAGACTATAAAGGCGCTTGATGGCATTGGAGAAGTAAAAGATTTCAAAGAAGAGCCTGTGGCATTCGGCCTGATGTCTCTTACAGCACTCATTGCAATGCCTGATGAAGCAGGGATAACCGACAAGGCAGAGGACGCGCTTTCAAAAATAGAAGGCGTGCAGAGCGTTGAGACTGTTGGCGTTACGCTGCTTTAGTTCTAATCAAGCCGAAATCATTTGTACCTCTATAAAAATGCAACTATTTTTGTGCTGGCACAGTTTTTCACGCGAAAATAATGCTTCTTTACAGCCGGACGGGTGATGAGATAATTTTATATACAACCTAAGGTGTATATATATACAACTGTGATTGAATGGTTCCGAAAAAGAAGGCTTCAGTTGAAAAAGAATACAATAGGTGCATGAAAAAACGCGCTTTTGTACAGATTCCAAAAGATCTTTACACAGAATATATCAAAGAAGCTTATTCTGACATGGCTTCTGCTGAAAAAGAAGCTGAAACATCGCCAAAATGGGCTATTGTAAAAGCGTATCAAGCGCTTTTTTTGGCAACCAGTGCCGTCTTGATAAAAAAGAGGGGCTTTTATTCCAAAGACCATGGCTGCGTTCTGATAGC
>JAIVYS010000013.1:0-14280 GCA_048635325.1 Candidatus Bathyarchaeota archaeon | reverse complement strand
TGTGTAAGCCACAGAATTAGAACCTGAAAAGCACATTCTCTAAGTTTTTTACTTTGGCATTAGCTATGCTTATGCCCTCTGTCTCAAGAATTAGTATCTTCTTTTTGGCGCCGTGCGCAAACCCGCCAACTGTGCCATCACTTCGTACAATCCTGTGGCAAGGCACATCCGAATTCGTGTTCTTATTTAGTGCATTGCCGACTGTGCGATAAGCCTTTTGATGGCCTATTGCTTTGGCTACAATAGAATACGTTGAGACTCTGCCTTGCGGTATCTTTTTCACTGCAGAAAAGACTTTATTTTCAAAATCTGTTGGAATGCCAACACCTTTGGTATGTCTCGCGTAAGTCAATTTCGAACTCATCGCCGAACGCCCCGGGCAGGACTCGAACCTGCGACGACATGGTTAACAGCCATGCGCTCTACCTGCTGAGCTACCGGGGCATATTTTTCGAGTGAGGCCAAAAGTGACCTGCTCTCTACACTTTTGAGTCGAACCGGAAAATAGCTTGAAAAGCCTCACCAATTGAACTAAAGGATTTTCAAGATCTCAAAAACGACATATATATCTTCGTTTTTGAGGTATATTTTATAAATCACTTCAAGTCTAAGCAGACTTTATATTCAACAGTAACGCATAAAAAGATATATCTTAGGTTCTCGTTTTCAGAAAAATCAAGCTAAAAAACTATATATACACCTTTATCCTTATTTTATTGCGAAGAGCATATAATGCTCACGGAGGGAGATATAAAATGAGCTTTTTGAAAACAAGGAAAGCGCAGTCTGCAACAGAATACCTCATGACTTATGGATGGGCTCTGCTTGCGATAATGGTTGTAGGTGTCCTGCTATACACACATGTGTTCAACGATCGCGACTGCACTTATGGCGCGAGCGGCTTTCCCCTAATTGCATCTGTCCTGCCGGAAACAAATGAGTATTCTGTAAATGCAGACGGCAGCATTGCTGTGCTTCTTGCAAGCAGGCTTGAGAAAGATGCCAATATAACTGAAATCAATGGTGTAGCTGTCGGCCCATACAACGTGGCTGCCGGAGGGCAGGTAGCTGTTCAGGCAGGTGCAGGAACAATGAACGCAGGAAACACGGGCAAATGCTACAGTTTACCGATTACGATAACATACAAAACAGGCCTGATTTCAGAACTAAAGTCAACAGGGATTTTGAATGGAAGATATGGCTAAAGAATCTCACTTTTGTTGATGAGGGGCGCCTTAAACACAAGGTCCTCCTCTATTCTCGGGCATGCTGTGTTTATGAGCGCGTCAATCTTCATGCCGAGAATCTTTTCAGGAGAAATATAGTCCATTGCAAGAATCCAGACATTCTTACCCTGTGACACAAGCTTTTTTTCAATATCATCTGTGTTGCCAAGTTGCCCTTTTTTTGTTGATACTAGTATTCCAATATTTTTCGCGTCTTTGAGCTTCTCAAGTTTCATTATTCTTTTTTTCTCAAAAAGCAGTTTTTCTTTGTCCATGCTTTCTATTTTACCTGTGTCCAGATTCGCAAGAAAAACAGGCTTTTGCACTTTCTTTGCCACACCGAGCGCATGGAACTTTCCGGATGCAAGTGTAAGAAAGCAGTCAACCTCATCCTCCACTGCCTCTGCCGCCCCTGCATTGCAGCCAAGCACCTGGCCTTTGTGTTTCATCCTTGTGGACTTCCCGACAAATACCTCTTTGCCATTATCCTCAAGAATATCCTTTATCTTTGATAGTGCTCCAAGATGCTGTATTGTTGCAACAAGGCCTATTTTTTTATGGGCTATTGCAGAAATGCCTGATTCAATAACTTGCGCAAAATCCGCGTCCGAGCGGCACTCAATAAATAATACTGGGATTTCGTCCGGCTCCATAAACTGCGCGTGCCCGACATGCACTATGAGGTCGCAGCCAAGCATCTTTGCAGGCTGCTCCGGGATATCGCATGCCCCAAAGCAGGGGTCTGCCCAGATAATGCATTTTGGGCCGAGAGCCTGAATCCTATCTGCAATTTCCTGCACAGATGTTTTCATGCCTTCCGGCGCCTGTAGAAGGATCTTTTTTGGCTTGCGCTTGATAAGCTCGCTCTCAATAACTCGATAGTCTTTATCAGGCAGATTCATGAGCTGTGTTGGTCAGAAATATTTTAAAAGATACTTCCTGCCAGAATATATGCATATATAAATTTTCTCACCCAGACAAAGTATACATTATGAGTTCAACGCATAATGTGCCTGATTCTGAAAAAACAAAGAAGCCGCGCTTTATTTTTGTCGTAGGCGGTGTGCTGTCAGGCCTCGGAAAAGGAGTTGTTACTGCGTCAATCGGAAGGCTCCTCAAATCCGAAGGCTATTCGGTCACAGGCGTTAAGATTGACCCCTACATCAACATAGATGCAGGCACAATGCGCCCGACCGAACACGGAGAGGTCTTCGTGACAGACGATGGCGGCGAGATTGACCAGGACCTTGGCAACTACGAGCGCTTTCTTGGGCAGGTTGTGCCAAAGCGCAACAACATAACAACAGGGCAGATTTATCTTTCAGTCATACAAAAAGAGCGCCAGCTAAAGTACGGCGGGCGCGATGTCGAGATGATACCGGATATAGTAAATGAAGTCAAGGAACGAATTCTTTCATCAGCGAACGGGTATGATTTTGTTTTGGTCGAGGTAGGCGGCACGAGCGGAGATATTGAAAACATGGTCTTCCTGCATGCTGTGCGCGAGCTTGGCAGGGAATACCCGTGCGCATATGTCATGGTATCTTACCTGCCATATTTGAGAAATGTCAATGAACTGAAGACAAAGCCGACACAGCATGCGGTCTGCAAATTGCGCGAAGTCGGGATTTCACCGGATTTTCTTATACTGCGCTCTGAAATCGGCATAGATGAGCCAAGAAAATGGATAATAGAAAAGCGCTGCTTTGTGAATAAGGAAAACATAATTGATGACCCTGATGTCAAAAGCATATACGAAATACCTCTTCTTTTTGAGGAGCAGGGGCTTGGGAAAAAGCTTCTTGCAAAATTCGGCCTTACGCCGCGCGGAAACCTCTCTGAATGGAAGGCTTTTGTGGATAAGATGCAGAATGCGAAAAAAGAGGTGCGGATAGGCATTATCGGAAAATATGTTTCCCATGGAAAGACAGAGCATTCTGATGTGTACCTCTCAGTGCTTGAATCAATCAAGCATGCTGCTGCGCACGCAGGCGTTCAGGCAAAGATAGAGCAGGTACAATCAACCATACTTGAAAAGAAAAACCCGAAAGACGTACTTTCAGGCTTTGACGGGATTATTGTTCCCGGGGGCTTTGGCTCAACCGGTATTGAAGGCAAAATAAACGCCATAAAATACTGCCGGGAAAATGATGTTCCTTTCCTCGGCCTCTGCCTTGGCATGCAGACCGCAGTAATAGAGTATGCCCGAAACGTATCAGAAATGAAAGGTGCGCACTCAACAGAGATTGATGCAAAGACACCGTATCCTGTTATCGATATACTTGAGAGCCAGAAAAAGAATCTTGAGGAAGAAAACTACGGCGCATCAATGCGCCTTGGCGCATACCCTGCTGTGCTCAAAAAAGGCACTGTTGTGCATGGGCTTTACGGAAAAGAAAACGTTTCAGAGCGCCACAGGCACAGGTATGAAGTAAACCCTGATTATGTTGAAAAGCTCGAAAGTGCAGGGCTTGTATTTTCAGGCACATCCCCTGACAGGCGCCTCATGGAATTCATTGAGCTGCCAAAGCACAAATTCTTTGCCGCAACGCAGGCGCACCCTGAGTTTAACTCAAGGCCTCTTGAAGCGCACCCTTTGTTTCTTGGGTTTGTTAAGGCTTGTGGAAAGAAATAAGATATGTAGGTCAGTCAAATTTTAGAGGCTCTACACCCATGCCTTTCCAATAAGCATCGCCATAATTTGATAAAATCTGATCTCCTTGTCTTATGTCTATTGCGGAAATCCAAATCAAATGATATAAATCATTGCAATAGACCATTTTTGAGATTACTTTAGATTTTTTGGAATGGTTCATAAATCGCAAAGAGTTTGCGGTCTCTAAACAATTAAGGATTTCGGCAAAATCCGGACATTCATCTCTATACTTATATGCATAACTGGGTTCCCAATTACCATCGCACTCCACGCGTTCGATTTTCCCTGTCGCTTCTCCAATAAACTGTCCTTTAACAATATCTTCACGCGCAAACAAGCCACATCCTGCGGAATCAAGGTTCTTTTTTCCCGTGACTTCGCTGACTTTGCCAACATAAACAGGTGCTGTTTTTCCTTCCAGTATTTGGTCTTCGTATAGATAACGCACTTCTGTGTCTGTCAGATTATCCCAATCTCCTTCACGCAAAACACGCTCAATTCTATGCGCCCTTTGCTTTGCTGAAGTTTCTTTGTAATACTCACTGTCTTCCGAGAATACAACATTTCCATAACCATACATATCCTCAAAGAATTCTTGAGGTAGCTTATGGTCTAGTTGCAGGTGCATAGCATAGCGTACACCAAAACGATTTTTGAAATCATTTGGCTCAATTTGCTTGATACCGCCCTCGTTGTATATGAAAATATCCGTGGTGTTTTTTGATTGAGCCTCAATCAACCTGCACAATTGTGTACACGCCTCAGGGCACGATTCAATCATTTCTGTAACAACCATGCAATAACTAATAGAACTAACTTTAAATTGGTTCTTCTTGCTTGCGAACACCACTATATGCCAAGAAATAGTTATTTCACTCAATATTCGCATGCTTCTTTGCAAGGTCTTTTTCTGTCTTGCCAAGAAAGTGCATCATTTCAACAACCGCTGCGTCAAGAAAAATCATGCACGCATCCTCAAAAAGTGTGCCAAGCGGTGTCAGTGGAACATATGAGCCGCGCATCTGGTTCTTGAGATAGTCTTTTTTCAGGTGCTCGACATCAGACTTTGTCCTGCCCTTTACAATCAAAAAAATATCAGAAATCCTTGCAACATCAGACACCGGATTTGATGTCAGTGCGCAAACATTTGCCCCTATATCCTTTGCGACCTCTGCCGCGCTTACAACAGAATGTGTGTTTCCTGAGCCGGAAATCAGGAAAAGAGTATCCTCTTTTTGTATTGCAGGCGTGGTTGTCTCACCCACCACATATACCTCAAGGTCAATATGGGCAAGCCTCATTGCAAATGCTGATGCCACAAGCCCTGAGCGCCCCATACCGTAAATGAATATGCGCTTTGAAGACACAAGCATTTTGAGCAAACCCTCTGCCTTCTTGTGGTCAATCTCGTCTGCTGCTGCTTTTATATGGCCGATAATTTCGTGGAGAGCCTCTTTTGCATATTTCATATAATCACGGGATAGTTACACACTCAAATTAAAAAAGGTTGGCATCAGGCTGCCAGTAATCTATTTTAATGTGTTGATGCATGTGTTAATATGGAAAAGGAAAGCGCACCCAAAAAGTTCTATCCGGCGGGGACTGAAAGCATTTTTTCTGAAGAAATATGCTTTGAAAGCAACTTTAGCGAGCTTTCGGCAATGAAGCCTGCGTTTGTCGCTGCTGCAAAAATCATAAGGGATGCAATTTCGAGCGGCACTCCTGTTTATGTGCGCCACCACGCAGACGCGGACGGCTATGCAGGAGGCATTGCTCTTGAAAAAGCAATAGCGCCTGTAATCAAAAAGCTGCGCTTCAATGATACGTGGCGGTATTTTGACCGCCAGCCATCCAAAATCCCGTTTTATGACTATTCTGATGTCATCCGCGACATTGTATCTTCAAGAAGAAATTGTGAGCGCTTTGGCTCAAAGCTCCCGCTTGTGGTTTTGGTTGACTTAGGCTCTACCAAAGAGGATTTGCTCGCCCTTCGACGCGCTAAAATTCACGGCCTGAAAGTGATTGTTGTTGACCACCACAATCCCGGGAAAGTTGATGCAGGAAAGAGCGCAGTTGACAAATACCTTGAGGCACATATAAACCCGTATCTTTTCGGGCATGACAAAAACATTACTGCCGGGATGCTCGCGTATGAGCTTGCAAGGACAATTGATACCGGTGTTTACGCTCCCATCCTGCCTGCTGTTGCAGGCACAGGAGATAAGTCGCACGGTAAAATATTTGAGGAATATGTCAAGGAGTCCGGCGAGGCCCCTGAGTTTCTGAAAAAGCTTGCGCTCTGTGTGGATTTTGAGGCATACCACCTGCGCTTTATGAATGATTCTGGAATCATAGGTGACCTCTTGGCACTCAGTGACTCCGCGCGCAAAACAGTTGAGCTTTTATCAGGTGAGATTGCAGAGCGGATTACTGCGCAAAAAGCAGTGATAAAAGAATATTCAACTGCCGAAACCCTGGAAAACGGCTTTATTGTAGGCTTGTTTGATGCAGAAAACTGTATGGAACCAAGGCGGTTCCCGCCAACAGGCAAAACAAGCGGCATATTCATGGAATACTTATCTGAAAAGCATAAGAGCGCGCCAGTGGTTGCGATTGTCTTTACAAAGGGCTCAATGTCCATGCGCGCTGACAGCACTGCCGCAAAACAGGGGTTTGATCTCAACAAACTGGTGCAGGAACTTGCTTCAAGCATCCCCGAAACAAAGATAGAAGGCGGCGGGCATGAGGTCGCGGGAGCGCTTAGGTTTGTTCCTGCCGGGCAAAACAAGGTTCTTGAGAGCCTAAAACAATATATAAGCAAGATAGCATGATGATGGGTATGGATACTATTACAGTTATATTCTCTGGCATGGCAGGAAGCGGAAAAACCAGCCTTGCAAAGGAAATTGCGAATCGGTTTGCCCTAAAGTATCTCTGCGGCGGTGATGCCCTAAAAGAAATAGCCTATAAGCAGGGATACAAAATAACCGGCAGTGACTGGTGGGAAACCTCAGAAGGCATGAGGTTTCTTTCTGAGCGCAGGAAAAACCCTGAGTTCGACAAGGAAGTTGACAAAATACTCTTGCGCGAAGCAGAAAAAGGCGGGGCCTCAATAACATCCTGGGCCCTTCCATGGCTGGGGGCACCCGGAATTAAAATATGGGTGGATGCCTCGCAGGATGTGCGGGCAAAAAGAATTGCAGAACGTGACAAGATTTCTGTTTCAGATGCACTTGAGGCAGTCAAAATAAGGGATAAAGAGAACACCGGGCTTTACAATAAGATGTATGGCTTCACATTGGGTACTGATCTGGAGGAGTTTGACCTCCTGCTTGATGCAAACACAAAAAACGTGAAAGAGTTAGCAGATGAACTAGAGCAATTTCTGAAAGAAAAAATCAAAAAAGATTGATGAATTTGTCCCTGCTCAGAAGAAGGTAGTCCCTGTCATTTGAAAAAATTTCCAGAGTAACGGTTCTGTTGTACCTGTTTTTCTTCAGGATGCCGGCGATTTCATGCCAGTCAATATTGCCGCACCCAAGAGGCAGATGCTCGTCTTCTGCGCCATTGTTGTCAGATACATGAACATGCACAATCTTTTTCCCAAATTCCCTGAAAAACGCACGTGTCTGGTTCTCGCTTTGCATTATGTTTGCATGCCCGACGTCAAGGTGCATTCTTGCTTCAGGAATCCTTTTGAAGATTCTTTTGAATGTTTGAGGTGTATCGAATGGCTCGATAAAATTCTCAATTATCAGTGTAAGGCCTTGTTTGCCTGCAATTTTTGAAAAGTCTGCCATAAAAGAAATATTTGCATCAATCTTCTCATCTATGCTGTGAAACGGCATATTGTATGCAGGATGTATATTCACATATTCTGCCCCAAGCCTTGAAAATATTTTTGCATATTTTGTAAACTCTTTTATGCACGCCTGCCGTATGCCTGAAACAGGAAGAGCAAACGGGAGAAATGGTGTTGTGTGGCCGACAATGCCAAGCCCACTGCCTCTGAGGGCTTTTTTGGCCTTTGCCACGTCAAACTGCCCTGCTTTTGTCGGCTCAATAGTCAAATCAATGAAATCAAAGCTGTTTTTTGATATCCAGCTTATCTCCTTCAGTATATCTTTCTGCGGATGGTTCATTGCACCCACTTGAATTGGCATACAGAGTATTGCCTCTGCTCATTAATAAACTATATATACCCCTTAGGTTCATAATTATCTTTATGTACAGAAAAGCAATGTCAATGGCGTTGACTCTTGTGATAACGATTGTTGTCCTGATTGTTATTGCTCTTGCACTGATTACAGTTACAACAGAAAATGTTGCGCAGACCGGAGCAAGTGCAGAAGATCAGACACTAGACAGCTTTTGCAAGATATGCGCTAAAAACGCATGTGGTTCAAAAGAAGCTGGTGCAACTGTCACAGTCGCAGAATGTCCGTGCCTTGTTGCAGACTATGACTGCCCATTACCCTGATTTATGTGATGGTTTGGTATTTATGCGAGTAGCGGAAACTCCGCTACTCTGTGTAGAGTCTCCTATAAACAAGAGCAATACAGAAAAGCAAACATCATTTATTTGGTGTAACAATCACAAGGTGTCCTTACCTAGTTTAGAATTTTTGGCTGGTAAGGCATCGTGATATAACAAGAGTTTTAAGTGAATGGTTTCTTCTTAACATTCAACATCCCACAATTTATCCTTCTTTATCATTATATCCCGAATTTCATCAAGAACATTTATCTCATTATCAGAGAGAAGCGCGCTCTGCCTTCTTAATTCGTGATATTCGCTCTTGGAAAGAAATGTGTAAAGCGTGTCGCCTTCTTTTAGGTTGCGCCCGATTGTGGGCCCGTCAATTGATACAGCGACTTGCATGCCTATTTTTGCCTCAGGGATGTTCTCGCCCTTCTCCTGCAATGCATGCACAGAACCTATTGGGTTTCCGTCCACTTTCATCAAATCCGCGCCCTGCCTCAGGACTCCTCCAAGCATCTCAAAGCCGCCTATAGCCGGCTTTGACTGGCGAAACACAAAATTAGGCATAAGGCGCAGTTTTGCTGCGCGCTGTATTGTGCCAAGTATTGAAGTTCTTTTTTTCTCCTCAACTGCCTTGGCATGCTCCTCATAATTCTCAACAAGCCGGTATATTATGTTGCTTGAAAATATAGGTATTTTCGCCTTTAGGGCGGCTTCCTCTGCCTCAGGCAAAATCGGTGTATTGAATGCAAAAATAATCCTGTGCTCATCTTTGACTTCTTCAAGCGAAAGAACCTCTTTTTTTGTTACGTGCCCGACCTGCGCACGCCTTATAGGTATGTTCTTTTCGCGAAGAGTCTTGACAAGCGCCTCAAGGCTTCCAAGAGCGTCAGCCCGGACAACAACCCCCTCCCCGTCTGTGGTTATCTGGACTTCCTCTATTTCTTTTTGTACCTCTTCTTCTGCGCTCTCAAGCCCGGATTCTCCCTGAATCGAGATAAAGGGCACGCCTGCTATCACATCATCAATGCCCGGAGCGGAAATCTTCACACCGGATGCAGCAGAAACCTCTTTTACAGCAACAAACTTTTTCTCTGCGCGAATGTCTTTCATTGGCTCTGTCTTTAAAAGAGCCTTGATTTTTGTCTTGACCGCGCCCTCGGGATGCCCTAGGATAATGTTGTCTCCGGAACGCATAACACCGTCATAAAGTATTGCGTCAATTGTCATGCCAAGGCCCTTAACAGGGCGGACCTCAAGTATTATTCCCTTTCCGCGCTCAGTCTCTTTGACCTCAAGCTGGCTCCCAAGATACCTTTGTGCAAGGCCTGAAAGCATTGCAAGAAGGTCAGGCACACCCTCGCCAGTCATTGCAGAGGTGGGGATTATGGAAACTGTCTTTGTGAAGTCATCAACGCGGTCATAGCGCTCTGCATTGATGCCGCGCTCGTACAGCGCGCCTATAAGCTCATATATCTTCTTATCAAGCGCCTCCTGAACGCCTGATGTTTGCATTTCAAAAGTCTTGGCAAAGGGAGCATCTTTTTTCACCTGCCAGCCGCCAATCCTGTCCATCTTGTTTGCAGCAATGACAAAGGGCGTCTTGTAGCTCTTAAGTATGCCTATGCTTTCCTCTGTCTGGGGCTTTATGCCCTCGTTTATGTCAATCACCAATATGGCTATGTCTGAAAGCAGGCCGCCTCGCTTTCTAAGAAGGTCAAATGCCGCATGCCCTGGTGTATCAATGAAAAGAAGCCCCGGAATCTTCAGGTCAACCTTGAACTTCTTAAGGAGATCTCCTGAAATTTCATGTATCTTCTTTGCAGGAACTTCTGATGCACCAATGTGCTGTGTTATGCCGCCTGCCTCACCTGAAGCAACACGGCTGCGCCTGACATAATCCAGAAGCGTGGTCTTGCCATGGTCAACGTGCGCAAGAACAGAAACAATTGGCTGGCGTATTCGTGTCATAGAAATCACTGAGAGTAATTGGAGGATAAATTTTAAATGCACTGATTACTTTTTCTAACCGAAACACTTAAATAGTATTATGAATACATATTCATTATACTATATGGAGGTGTATAATATGCCAAGACGTGATGGAACAGGACCAATGGGATACGGACCCGTGACAGGAAGAGGGCTTGGGCCTTGTGGCAGGGGTTTAGCTTTTGGAAGAGGCATGGGCCAAGGATTTGGCCGAAGATATATAGAGCCTGCAACTTTAACAAAAGACGAACAAAAGAAAATCCTTGAAACAGAACTAAAACAAATTGACGCAGAAAAACAGGAACTGGAAAAAAGGCTTAAAGAAATGGAATAGTGAAAAAGAATGCCAAGGCCAAGACTTTGCAGAAGAGTGGGGTTTCGGCCAAAGGTAACCCACTTTAAGCCAGCAGGAATCAGAATAACTGGCTTAAATGAATCTATCCTGGCCCTTGATGAATTTGAGTCTGTGAGATTGAAAGATCTGGAAGGCCTGGAGCAGGAAGAATGCGCAAAAAGAATGAATATCTCGCAGCCAACATTTCATCGCCTGGTTTTGGCTGCAAGAAAGAAAATAGCTGATGCTATTGTAAACGGAAAAGCAATTAAAATAGAAGGCGGTGTCTTTGAAATGGTGCTAACAGGAACCGAAAGAATGGGGCGCGGCATGGGTTTTAGAGGGCCGGCCACTATGTGCAAATGCTCTAATTGCAGCTGGCAGGAACCAAAGGAAATAGGAATTCCGTGCGCAAGCAAAAAATGCCCAAAATGCGGCAGTGCAATGATAAGAAGCAAGTAAGGTGATGAATATGAAAGTAGCAGTAAGCTCAACAGGAAAAGACCTTGATAGTGAAGTAAGCAATGTTTTTGGAAGATGCCCTTACTTTATTATTGCTGAAATTGAAGAAAATAAAATAAATAAGTTCGAGGCAATAGAAAACAGCAGCGCAGCCGAGAATCAGGGCGCAGGCATTTCTGCAGCGCAGTTAGTTGCAGAAAAGGATGTAGGTGCTTTGATAACCGGGAATGTCGGTCCGCGGGCTTTGGATGTTCTCAGGCAGTTCAATATTGAGATTTACAACGGAAGCGGAACCGTAAATGAAACCCTGCAAAAATTCATAAGCGGCGAACTTGAAAAATCATAAGGGGTGTCGAACATGAAAATAGTAATTCCAACTGACAGTAAAAAAGGGCTGGATGATGCTGTGGCAGAGCATTTTGGCAGATGCAACACATATACTTTTCTTGATGAGACCGGCAAAGTTATTGAAACCATAGACAACACAAGCGAACACATGGGCGGCACAGGGCTCCCTCCTGAGCTTATGAAAAAGCACGGGGCAACTGTTTTGCTATGCAGGGGGCTTGGCCCAAGAGCCATTGAATTGTGCAGGGATCTGGAAATAGATGTATATGTGTGCCATGCAGACACAGTTAAAGAGCTGTTTGATATCTGGAAAAGCGGCAAAGTCAAAAAAGCAGGTTCTGACAATGCTTGTGAGGCACATAATCCATGAAAGGCGTTTATGTTTTGGTAATTGATGTCAGCAAAGATATCCAGGAAAAAATAGGCTGTCTTGGAAACATAAGATTTCCGAAAGGAACTTACGCTTATGTTGGCTCTGCCCAAAATAATCTGGAAAAACGGGTTGCAAGGCACCGCTCAAAAAAGAAAACACTGTTTTGGCACATTGACTACCTGCTAAATAATGAGTTTGCAACTGTTACAAAAGTATTTTGCAAAAAAGCAGGAAAAGCTGAGGAATGCAAACTTGCAAACAGCTTAAGCAAAGCCGAAAATATGGTGCAAAAATTTGGCTGCTCTGACTGCAGGTGCAAGTCACACTTACTTAGAATTAATGGGCTGGAAAACATTTTGAATTTAGGGGTGAAAGAACTACGAAAATAGTCATTACAGGAGGAAAACCCTTGTTTATTATTCCCCTGAATACGTCTTTATATACATATTAAGGTTTAAACTAAAAGATACGGGTAAGAATTTTTTGGTGTTATAAAATGGAGATATTATTGTGGATATTGGCAAGCACGTTTTTTGTGAGCATTCTATCACTTGTCGGCGTTATAGCGCTTTCAATAAGAGAAAAGCTGCTTGAAAAAATATTATTGTTTCTTGTGTCCCTGTCAGCCGGTGCGCTGATGGGCGGCGCATTCCTGCACCTGATACCTGAAGCATCAAACAGTATTGCAATCCATACTGTTTGCTGCTATGTTCTGATCGGTTTTGTCTTTTTCTTTTTGATTGAAAAGATACTTCACTGGCACCACTGCCACAAGAAAAAATGCGATGTCCATACATTCGCGCAAATGAACCTTTTTGGAGATGCAGCCCATAATTTCGTTGATGGGCTGATAATGGCTGCCAGCTTTGTCACAGACATTCATCTTGGGCTTATTACAACTCTTGCCATCATCCTGCACGAGATCCCGCAGGAGATTGGGGATTTCGGAGTTCTGGTTTACGGCGGGTTCACTAAAAGAAAGGCACTGGCCTTTAATTTTCTGACTGCCCTGACAGCAGTGCTTGGCGGCATCGTTGGCTATTATCTTTCCGGTTATGTTGAAGCTTCATTAATGCTTCTGCTGCCATTTGCAGCAGGCGGCTTCATTTATATTTCTGCATCTGACCTGATACCTGAAATCAGAAAGGAGACAAACACAAAAAAGGTATTGATTAATTTTGCAATATTCATAATTGGTATCTTAATCATGTATGCTGTAAAATTCATTGCGCACTGATGATACGATGAACTTATTCAAATAACTTGTTTCTTGCAATTGTTTTGCTGAGCAGCAGAGGCATTGCCCATGCAGAAGAACAAGCTGAATACTATTAAATCCATCCGAAAAGTATGCCGAGACCAATAAACATCATGATTGTTGCGGTAATCAGGTGAAGGTTCTTTATGTTTTTTTCCTTCCATCCGGAAACATCTTCTACCTGTTTGAAGCCAAAGTGTATGAGGAATGTTATTCCTATAAGCGGCAGGATGAACACTAAGTCATATATAAGAAGCCAGGGAATTGTTTCTATTAACTCAAGCACAGATAAGAGGCCTCCTGCTATGAAATAGGGTCCCATGGTGCAGGGTATGAGAAACACTGTTACAAAGGCCCCCATGAAAAATGCTCCTTTGGGCGAGGTTATGCTGGTCATTACTTTTTTGACCCGCGGCCTCCAGCTCATAGGCATCTCTGTGAGCAGGCCTCCTGGCTTGTACCAGAGAACTTCTTTAAGGTGCAAAAGACCGAGAAGTATTGCAACAGTTCCAAAGATTGTGGTAAGTATGGGCCTTATGTTTGTTATGGTTTCCACCAGCTGGATGGAGCGTATTATTATCAGCCCATAAAAGAAATACATTATGTAGACTGCTGCAACAAAGGATAAGCCGGCATAGAGAACCTTTCTTTTTTTGTTGCTGGGATCATAAGTGGTAATCCCTATAAGCATCAGTATGAAAACCGCAAGGGCGCATGGGTTGACGGTGTCTGCCAGTGCAATAAGGCATAGGGTGGACAGTTTTATTTTGTCTCTTGAGTCCGTGCCTGCTGCTGTTGTGTTTTCTTCGCCAGTTTCTATAGTTCCTGAAGACTCCAGCCCGTCACCGTTCCACTGGAATATCCAACCAGATATCTTTACTGCGTTGTCGAAGTTGACTTCTGCGCCTGAAAGCGGCACTGCTTGCGGTTCTATGATTTCATAGGGTTCATTTTCAAGAACCTGTGATATGTTTTCTGCTGTAAGAAGGCTTTTTAGAAGCTCGTTGTTTCCTCCCCCACCAGAAGACATCAGTATTTTCTCATTTTTCCATATTTTTGGTATTCCTGGAAGTGTGGTAATATCCAAATCTTCAAAGCTTGAAGAAGTTCCGTCCACCAACGGGCAATTGTTGCTGCCAAGCTCATTG
>JAIVYS010000012.1:0-15307 GCA_048635325.1 Candidatus Bathyarchaeota archaeon | reverse complement strand
ATGCGAAAGTCAGGGAGGAAGAAAAAATGAAGGGAATGAGTTTGATTGTTAAAACGATAACTAATGTCGTAATCGGGTTTATATTCATTTATGGGGTATATATTATTCTACATGGGCATCTGACACCTGGTGGTGGTTTTGCGGGCGGAGTGATTATAGCTGGTGTTTTTATCTTGAAATTTATCGTCTTTGGCAAAGGGGCTAAGTCAGAAAAGAAATCCTCAACCACGGCTTCAATATTTGAAAGTATTGGCGGACTTTTCTTCATTGGAGTTGCGATATCAGGACTTTTATTGGCTGGTACGTTTTTCTTAAACTTTTTACCTAAAGGAGAACCATTTCATCTGTTAAGTGCAGGCATTATTCCACTTTGCAACATTGCTATTAGTATAAAGGTTGGCGCTGGTCTATTCTCGATCTTTCTTGCTATAGCAGCAATGAAGTATGTAATGGAGGATTAATGAAATTCCAAATGACAAATGACAAAATTCAAATAAATTCCAAATTACCAATGAAAATAATAAAGGTTTTGACATTTAAGCATTTGAATTTCAATTGGCATTTGGATTTTGACATTTGTCATTATCAATGTTCTCTCAGTTTACTATCAAATATTGCAAGGAGAAAAAAATGATTATATTCGCTTCTTGTATTATCCTGTTTTTGATCGGTCTTTATGCAATTGTGACAAAACGCAATTTAATTAAAATTGCAATTGGTTTTGTTCTTATTGAATATGCAATAAATCTCCTTTTTGCTTTTGTTGGTTTTAAGCGAGGTGCTTTGGCTCCAATTATAACGCAGCTCGACACACCACATAATTTTGTTGATCCAATTCCTCAGGCTTTGGTACTTACAGCAATTGTTATTGCATTGGGTACAACAGCACTTATGCTTACTATAATTCTGCGCATATATGATCGTTACAAGACATTTGATATTGCGGAAATTAAGAAGCTGAGAGGATAAGGAGGTACCCGTGTCATTCATTCCTATGTTTTTTGCATTACCTTTGATTAGTGCTTTTCTCATTCCAATACTGGGTAAAATTTATAAGCCATTGGTGTGGATAGTATCTACAGTTGTTTCTTTTGTACTATTTATTCTTGCTTTATATGGCATTGCAGTTACTCAACAACTACCCATGATTGTTTACAAGATGGGTAATTGGCCACCACCACTTGGTATTGTTATGGCGTTTGACTCTTTTTCAGCGCTAATGGTGCTTGTTATTTCAATTATTGTATTTGCTGGTAGTTTATTTTCCTTGCGTTATATGTCGCACTATACAGGACAGTGGAAGTTCTACACATTATATATGTTGATAACTGCGGGAATGATGGGAGTTTCTATTACAGGTGACCTGTTCAATATGTTCGTATTTTTTGAGATACTGTCCATATCATCTTACGCGCTTGCATGCTATTCTAAAAATAAAGGGGCTTTTCGCTCTGCACTAAATTATCTTGTGCTTGGCTCTTTTGGCACATCGCTTTTTCTTTTAGGGGTTGCCCTTTTGTATGGCATCACAGGAACACTCAACATGGCGGACCTAGCAGTAAAGATTGGAGACCTCTCACAGGCTTCTACTGCAATTTTGACAGCATACGCGCTCATTGCAACAGGCATACTGCTAAAGGCAGCAGTTGTTCCCCTGCATGCATGGAAACCGGCAGTCATCAGAAACTCCATGCCTGAAGTGGGTGCGCTCTTTGCAACTGCATCCACTGCAACAGCACTTTACGCATTTTTCAGAATTTCATACACTGTGTTCGGGCTTTCAGAGACCGCGTTTCTCAGGAACTTTCTGCTCATAGCAGGCATGGCAACAATGATTGTCGGGGCACTCATGGCTGTATCACAAAAGAACCTGCTCGGGCTTCTTGCGTATTCCACAATATCCCAAACAGGTTATGTTCTTGTGGCATTCGGGCTGAACAACTATTCTGCCGGAATGTTTCATGTCTACAATATGATTATAATAGAGCTTGCGCTTTTTTTCACAGCAGGCATTCTTATCCGAAGCGCAGGAACTTCAGACATTACAGCACTTGGCTCTAAAAAAATAACGCACCCGCTCCTGTATTGGGTAATGCTTCTTGCATTCCTGTCAAATGCAGGTGTGCCTCTTTTGAACGGGTTTGCAAGCAAGTGGATGATATATGTTTCCGGCGCAGCGCAGGCACCGCTTGTTGCCCTCGTGGCTGTGCTTGTCTCGGCAATAACATTCGCGTACTCGCAAAAAGCATTTGCCATGATTTTCTCTGGCAGAAAAAATGCTGTGAATATCGAATTATCGAAAACATCTCAGGCATGCTTTTTTATGCTTGCAGGCCTCATGATTTTTTTCGGGGTATTTTATGTGGGTGGAATATATGTTTTTGAGGAGGCTGCAAAATCCCTGCTTGATCAGGCAGGGTTCATCGCAGCAGTATTGGGTGGGTGAATGATGTGATTTATTTCGGGCTTTTTGATGCAGGATTGATTTTTGTTGTTTTCACAGCCATTATACTTGCGCTTTATGCTGCAGGAAAAAGGCAGGGCAGGGCAGTTCGCGCACCCGCCATAAAAGAGCCTTATGCCTGCGGGGAATCATACCAAAAATGGGGTGCTCACGACGAGCGCCTTTATGAACGGCTGTATCGTACACTGAAAATCAAAAAATTGGATTTGCTGCACAACAATGACCTTAACGAGTATCTCGCGTGGATGTTTATAGCAGCGGTTGCCACCATAATCCTGCTTTCATTAGGAGTGAGCTAAATGGCTGTATTGAAAAAGATTGTTAATTTTGCGCGGCTAAAGTCGCCGTATTTACTGCACTTTGACTGCACCGGGTGCAATGGCTGCACAATTGAGACCCTTGCATGCATTACGCCGCTCTATGATATTGAGCGCTTTGGAATTGTAGAAAAGGGAAATCCCAGGCACTCTGATATCCTTATTGTCAACGGCTCGGTGAACAAAAAGATGGAGCCGCGCCTGAAAAGGATTTACGAGGGCATGGCGCATCCAAAGGCCGTGGTCGCAGTCGGCGCGTGCGCAATAAGTAAGGGTATATTTTTCGACGCATATAATAATGGAAAGCCAATTGACAAGATAGTGCCTGTGGACGTTTATGTTCCGGGATGCCCGCCAAAGCCGGAGGCAATAATTGACGGGATTGTGAAGGCGCTCGGATTGTGGAAAGAAAGGCTTGAGGGATTAGAATGAAAATCGTAATATCACTTGGCGGCTCGCTTTTGACGCAGAATTTTTCAGTTGCAGGAGTAAAAAAATATGCTGATGTCCTGAAAAAAATTGCATCCAAAACAGATAAGCTGGTTGTCATTGTCGGCGGCGGAAAAGTGTGCCGCGAGTACCAGAAGATTGCGCGCGAACTCAAAGCATCGCAGGACATGCAGGATTATATTGGCATAAAGTCAACGCATTTCAATGCATCCCTTGTCGCATCACTTCTTGATGATTGTGTTGAAGTCCCGAACAATGAAAAAGAGCTTGTTTCAGCCCTTCGGAAAAGGAATATTGTTGTCGGCGGAGGGCTCAAGGTGGGGCAGTCTACTGATGCTGTCGCGGCTTTTGCAGCCAAAACAATAAATGCGGATGTGCTTGTAAATGCCAGCAACATTGACGGTGTATACGAGGCAGACCCACGAAAGAAAAAGGGCGCAAAAAAGATTCTCAATGCAACGTATGCAGAACTAAAAACCATTCTTTCAAAAAATGCCCAGCTCCCGGGGCAATACGGGCTTTTCGACCTTCGCGCTGTTGAGACAATAACAAAATCAAAAATAAAGGCTGTCTTTGTTGACGGGACAGATGCTGAGGAAATTTACAGGGCAGTGTTTGGCGGGCACAACGGAACAATTGTTGAATCATGAAACCTCTGTGAGACCCCTCCCTGAAGAACGGAGTTTCAACAGTTGTAGATAGCATACTTTATGCGGGTTTCACAAAACATAACCTTGTGCATCCTCAATTAAGCCAAACCCGGAACCTAATATACTTGTGTCAATATCAGAGCCTTCTATAAATATATCCGTAACCTCGCATAAGTATTCACTATAAGTAAAAAAACCGATTTTTTCAAAAGTAAATTTATGAAAAGAATAAGGCTTTAAAGAAATGAAAACTTTCCCTTTATTTGCCGTAATTATCCATCGGGGATTATTTTTCCCGAATTTCTTTATAGTTAAATCTTTGAAAATATATTTTTTATTTTTTGTATTATCGTAAAATGTAAGCACTGATGACAATTTGTGATTGAATATGGATAGCTCTATTCTTGGCTCATAGTAAGATATAATAGAACCGTTTGAAAATACAATTCTTCCCCAGTACCATGGAACAAATGGACCAACTACAACAACTTTCTGAACATAGCATTTCCCGGTAAATTCTTTTCCATTTAATCTCCCTACAAAATTAAAATACAGGTTTATTAAGGCAAAGCCGGCAAATGATTTAAAGGTACTACCAAACTCAAAAGACTCTGAATTGTGTTCTGGTTTTGTTATTTTAAGATTAGCAATTTCTTTGTTTTCTTTAGAAACATTAATAGAATAATTAGGAAACGTCCCTTTGTAACTAATCTCACCTTGTTTATCAGAAACCATGATATTATCATGATTCATTGATATCAAACTTTCACCATCTAATATCAAATCTTTTTTATCATCGTAAGACCAGACAGTTAGATATCCATTTCTTTTTCCTTTATATTTTTTGCATCCTATCTTTTTTTGATTAATTTTTATGGTCCCGGAACCATCTCCAAACATCACAAGAAGCTGTCTTTTGTCTTTTGGTTCTGTTGATACGAATTTCATAAACCAGTATTCTTTTCCGGTAGGAGGCAAATCTTCAAAACAAAAAAACATATGGTCAATTTCCTGCGCGGAATTTTTTGTTTTTTTAAGTTCAATTAGAGAGTTATATTTTGAATTAATTTGTTCGATTTTTTCTTTAAAGTGCTTTTTTTCGATACGTGATAATGTCTGGACATACTTATTTAGAGTATCAAAGATGTCATCAGTCATTTTTTTTATTTCCATATTTTATCACATCCAGTGAACTTAAGATACAGCTATTTTTTTCTGTAATTTTTGGTTTCGTAATTCAATATTCAGTGGTTTACTGAATTTTTTTTCTACAATCGGCCTGTGTATAGAATTATATGAGCAAAAAGGGATTATCCTGTCATCTGGTGTGGAATAATGAACAATGCATCTTTGAACTCTGTGGCAGTCAAAATTATAACCATCCATGAAATGCATGGCGCCAATCAGTATTGATTTTTCGGTAAATAGTCCCAGTGCTTTTGCATCTCCTTTCAAAAAATTAATAGCAAGTTTAGCTATATTTATTGATTCTGGCATTTTTGCCTTATCAACCAATCCTGGAATTTCTTTTATAATTTTACTCATTGCCTTTACTTTCCAGATTCTGTGATTTTTTTCTTCATCCTCATCTATCTGCCTTATCAGATTAAAAAAGCCATCAACATCAACAAATTTTGTTATCGGAATTATTTTTCCGTCTTCTGCGTAAATGAATGTTGCAGAACCGCAGGCAGGATGACATGACATTTTAGCCACAGGTTTGTTTTGCAGCCTTTCTAAAAACAAACTCAATGGAACTACAGAAGGTATGGAATAAAAATCATCCGATCCTATCTGTCCTTCTGTCTGCTCTTCAAGCAAACGCATCAGATCGGGCTGGGTGATTCTCATTTTTTTGCGATCTTCATGATCAACTCTTCCTGCAAAGGACAATGGCTGGAAATTTACCCCGCTGACAACATCAGAATTTTTTACAGCAAATTTCACTATATCTCCTGACTCCTTGTCATTGATGCCTCCAATCAATGTCGGGACCAGAACAATTTGCTTAAAATCCATCTGCCTGCAATTTTCAATGACTTTCAATTTTATCGGAAGCGCATTGAAACCGCGTATAGTATGGTATGGCTCTTCTGTGACCCCGTCAAACTGGAGATACACAGTATCTAAGCCGGCATCTTTCAATGTACCAATATAGTTTATATCTTTTGAGATATTTATCCCGTTTGTGGCAATGAGAATATGTAAAAAGCCCATTTGTTTTGCCATCCTGATTATGCGAGGTAAATCCTCACGCATCGTCGGTTCCCCACCGGAAAACATGACTGCTTTGCACCCGACAGGTTTTTCATTTATTAAATTATGCAGCATTTTCCTTAACTGGTCTAAAGAGGGTTCATAAACATAGCCGCAAGCCTCTGCATTGGCAAAGCACACAGGACATCTCTGGTTGCATCTGTTTGTCACGTCAATGATTCCAAGGACAGTAGGACTTTTGTGATTATTGCATAAGCCGCAGTCATGAGGGCAGTTATTTGCAGATAGCGTGTTTGGATTTTCCAGGCCTGTGTTGTCGTATTTATCTTTCAGAAATCTTTCAAACATCTTTGCATCTCCATAGTACAGGTCTTCAAAATCACCATGCTCTTTGCAGGTTTTTTTGATAAAAATTTTATTGTCTTTTTCTTCCACCACCGCATCAATTGTTTTGAGGCATTCCGGGCACAATGATTTTGTCTTATCTGTCATTTTTTTTATTTTCATATATCATCACATTAAGTATATTTAGGACACTATTTTTCAAGCAGTCCGTCTTTTATCCTTATTATCCTGTCAAAATATTTCATCTGTTCAGGGTCATGGCTTACCATCACAATTGTCTGCCCATAATCTTCATTAAAATGCTTCAGAAGCTTTAATATAACATCACCTGCTTCTGTGTCAAGATTTGCTGTAGGCTCATCAGCAAACAAGATATCCGGTTTGTGCGCCAATGCCCTTGCCAGGGCAACTCTTTGCTGTTCGCCGCCGGATAATTCAAAAGGATGGTGGCGCATCCTATCTTTTAATCCGACTTTTTCAAGCAATGTCTTTGCTTCATTAACATAATAACCTCTGGACTTGCCCATCATCCGCAAAGGCAGATATACATTCTCTAATGCTGTAAGTTCTGGTATATTTCTATATTGCTGAAACACATACCCTAATTTATTCAGCCTAAAATAAGATCTTTCAATGTCAGACAAGGTTGTAACCTCTACTCCATTGATAAATATTTTGCCGGAAGTAGGAATGTCAAGCAAACCCAATTGATGCAGGGTTGTGCTTTTTCCCGAACCCGAGGGACCCATTATGCCAACGAATTCTCCTTTATAGATTCTGAAGCTTATTCCTTTTAACGCCTTAGTCACCATGGAACCCAGAACATACTGTTTGGATATATTCTGGACATCTATTATGGTTTTTTTGTTGATTGTTTTTTTCGTCATAAGCTATCCCTTAAATATTGCATCTAAAATATTTTCTTTTATCACTCCTTGCGCAGGGAAATATCCTGCAAATACAGATGAAATCAACAAGATAAAAAATGAAAGTACATAATCACTTGGATTGATGATAGGATATACGGCTCCAATAGGCATCATAATAGGATTGATCGTAAAATATGCTATCATAGACTTAGTAAGAAAAAACCCGAAAATGCCGCCAAGAATTCCATAAAAGAATGATTGAATGACATAAGATGTAAGGATGGTCTCTTTGTTTATGCCCATTGCTTTCATAACACCGATTTGCGTTCTTTTATGCAAAACATTGATGTAAATCATAATATAAATGGTGGCAAAAGCTATAATCGTACCAATTAACGCAGTTATTTTGCTTACAATCAGCAGGCTGTCAGTAAACTGATTCAGAATACCAAGTTTTTCCTGCCAGGACCAAATTCTTCCGCCAATTCCAAATCGCTTGAGTTCATAGATAACATCATCCTCAATGCCTCTTTCTTTAGTTTTGATCATAATCTCAGTAGCCACATTCAAATCTTCATCAGTGGCATCGAAAACCTGCTTTGCTTCTTCTTTAGTGATATAAGTATAGATATCGGTAGCAGAAAAATCGAGACCGTAAACCCCCCGGACTTTGAGTTCTTTTGTCACTCCATTATCAAACATAACTGTAATCATATCGCCGGCATCAATATCAACTGCTGGTAACGCTTCCTGCATACGATATTTTTTAGTTAAATCAGAACCAATAAGAATTTCTCCAACTGTTTTTTGAGACAAATATCTGCCGCTGATAACATTATCATCTATATACGAGACTCTTGCCTCTTTTTCAGGATCAATAATTCTTAGCTGAGAAGGGGCTTTAGTGCCATATTTATCTATTAGCGTAATGCCTCTGTTTATATGGGGGCTGACTCCGACAACGCCCGGGATGGCTAATGCTTTTTTATTGATTTCATCAACATTAAGAATAAAATCCTTATCCACATCAGGTTCAATCAAGATATTGCCTGTTATCACACCAATAGCTTTATCTTCAATTTGAAATTTTAATCCTGTAATGATGCTTGCTGAAAATACCATGCTTAAAAAACCCAAGCCAATGATAACTATTATCATTATCAGCATTTTCTTTTTGAAAAAGAGGTTCTTTATCGCCAGAAAAAAAGCGACATCCAGGCCTTCAATTATTTTTTTAAATTCAAGCATACTAAAATCCTATTTTTTATCCTTTTTCTTAAAAAACACAAAGCCAGTAAAACCAACGATAATCACTCCGATGGCAATCAAAATCTCTGTCCAGAATTTATTTTTTTCCAGAACCAATAATTCAAGAGTATCTATTAGTTCGTGTTTGCCTTCATCATCTTCATAAGTAACTTTCACGGTAAAATCATGCTTGCCTGGTTTTGAAGGAATTAAAGCAAAAACTGCAGGAGCGTCCTCATCTTCGTCAAGTTTTCCTATATAAGCCTTGTTTTGGCCTCCAAACCCGTCATTTTGCAGGAAGACCTGGACATTCTCTGCTTTGCCCTCACCAAGATTTTCAACCCTAACAGTAACAATAGCCCGTTTTCCTTCCATTAGAAGCTGCGGATCAACCGTAACAGCCGCTATGTCAAGTTTGACTTTATTCAGTAATTTTACTCCAAGAGATTGTTCCAGTGAATATGAATTTGACTTCTCATCTTTGTAAGTTATACCAAATACAAGTTTCTGGGGACCGGGATAATTAGAATCTGAAACCATAAAATGAACTTTTTCTTTAATTGTGGTCTCAGGTTTTATCTCATTGATAAAAACCAGATTTGCATTTTCCATAACAAATCCTTGGGTCTGCGGCACTATTTTTACGTTCCTCGCAATTCCGGTTCCAACATTTTTAATAGTTAATTCAACATCAAATGATTCATCAGGAGCAACAGTGTCATTTAACAAAGCTGCATCGAAAATAATGTCTGGTTCTCCGATAACTCTTACAAACACTTTTTCTTCATGAATGACATTTCCTTCTTTGATTTTGAAAATAAGAGGATATTCTCCTGATTTTACATCCGGCAAAACAGTGAAATAGTATATATTGTCTTTTGAACAGACGGAACAAAGGCTGAAAGGTTTATTAAAATCATCATCTTTTCCTGTAAGAAAAAATGCATCGTTTTTCAGAAAATCAATGCTAACATTTTCTGCTTTTTCTCCACCGTCGTTGTAAACCCTTAACTGTACTGTAAAGTCAAGGCCGGGCTCTACAGGGTAGGGAGTTATGCTCTCGGCAACAGCGCTAATTACGGGAGTGCCTGTGTCATAAAACATGCTAGCACTTACGCTCGTTGTCATCAATAGCATTGCTATGATTGCAAACAGCGTTATCTTATATTTCGTCATTAGATCCACCCCATTAATAATTGTCTTTGCTCAAAACAATTTAATCATTCATTTTAACTTATTTCAGTTTTTTGTGAAATTAGAATTCAAAAAAAATCATCCCAATAAATTCTTTATCTTTTCACCTGTAACTTTTTTCATGCTTATCATTTTTCCAAACCAGCCAAGATACATCTCAAGTTGTTTATATTCCGCAGTTAATTTTAACAATTTTGGATTTTTGTTTTTTCCCTTCATCCCCTCTAAATGCTTGATAAGGGGTTTAATATCGTGTTCTAATTGTCTTTTAATTATTATGTTAAATGCTTCAATAAAGGATACCTCTAATTCGTATAGTTTTTCTCTGCTATCTCCTCTACCAGACCTTATTAAATTTAATGACTCAAGAATTTTCAGGCTAGGGCTTACCAGGCTTAAACTGTACCCTGTTTTCATTGCTATATCTTTTTGGGAGAGGGAAGCTTCTGCAAACAAAAGTGCCGCCCACACTCTGCCAGCAGGTTCTCCAAGACTCCACTGTTTAGAGATTTTTCCAGTCCTGTCAATAAACTCTCTCTCAATTTCTGATATATCTTGCTCCATTAAATTCACAAATTTCAGTTTCTAATGAAATTAGTCTAGACACATTTATAAGTGTTTCGTTTTTGTCAAGTTCCTGCTGTGTTCTAAAATTATTTCGTTTTTTCACTCCCTTCATTTTCATTTAATTCCCAGAATAATGCCCTTAAGTTAGGTCATTTCGTCATAAATGCGGTCTTCTCAGAAGTGGCTAAGTTAAGCTATAATAAGGATATAATCTAATAGGCTTGTGATGAAAAACAAAAAAACATCTAATTGGAATTTCAATGATTGGACTTTTGATAAATGAAAGTTGGTGGATTTTTAGATAACTCGGTTTTTAATGAGAATTATCTTAAGGGTGTGTATTTTGCACACCCCTATTTCAATCCTTTTAAGAAGTGAAATAATGGACACATCAAAACTCGGCAAACTCTCAAAAAAAGGAAAGGATTTTCGAATATTCAGCACACCGCTAAAATCTTTTGAGCGCGCACTGCTTGAGCTTTCGCACAACGGCATTGAGAGAATTTCAACAATATCCGGAGTTGATACCGGAAAGCAAATTGATGTATTGTATCATTTTGTCAGTGGAGAGGAAAGCATATCGCTAAAGATTATTCTCCCGCGCAAAGATGCGAAAATAAAAAGCATAAAGAAAAGCTTTCCCGGGGCTGTGCTTTATGAGCGCGAACTTTCGGAAATGCTTGGAGTAAAAATCATTGGAAACGAGAGCCCGAAAAACATTCTTCTTGATAAAGAGAGCCCGAAAAACCCATTGAGGAAATCACCATGAGTACAAGAATTCCTGTAGGCCCGCAGCATCCTTCTCTTATAGAGCCCGAACATCTTGATGTCAAAGTTGACGGGGAAACAATAACAGGTGTTGATGTTCACCTCGGCTACATACACCGTGGTATCGAGGGCCTAATGCAAAAGAAGACATACCAACAGAATTTATATCTTGCTGAGCGAATCTGCGGGATATGCTCAGGGATACACACACTGACATATTCTGAGAGTGTTGAGTCCCTGCTTGGAATTACAGTTCCTGAACGGGCAAAATACATAAGAACCATTATTGTCGAGTTTGAGCGCCTGCACTCGCATTACCTTTGGCTTGGTGTTGTGGCTTATGAAATAGGCCTTGATACTGCATTCCAGATTTCATGGCGCGACCGGGAAATTGTTCTTGAGCTTCTTGAGAAAATAACAGGCAACAGGATAAACTATGCAATGAACACAATTGGCGGGGTTCGCCGTGACATAACAAAAGAGATGCAAAAGGAAACATTGCAGGGAATTGACGCGCTATGGGAAAAGACAAAATATTACAAAGATGTTTTTCTGAAAGACAGCATAGTCCGCGCAAGAACCAAAAGTGTTGGTGTGCTTAACAAGCGCGATGCTGAAAAATACTCTGTTGCAGGCCCGCTCGCGCGCGCAAGCAGCATTGATTTTGATGTCCGGACAACAAATTATGCTGCTTATGCAGATGTAAAATGGAAACCTATTGTGCGCCACGGATGCGACATAAATTCACGGCTCGATGTAAGAATTGAAGAAGTTTTTGAATCACTCAGCATAATTCGCCAGTGCATTGAAAAGATGCCTGATGGGCCACTAAAAAATGTGGCTGCGCCCTCAGTCCCTGCAGGTGAAACAATAATGCGCACTGAAGCGCCGCGCGGGGAGCTGTTCTATTATATGCGCTCAAATGGCACAACAATGCCCGAACGCGTCAAGATACGCCCCCCAACATACGCAAACCTTCTTGCACTAAAGCCCATGCTTATCGGTTCTGAGCTTGCAGACCTGCCTGTTATTGTTGCATCAATTGACCCGTGCTTTTCGTGTGCAGAGCGCGTTGGTGTAATAAAAGAGGGTACAAACAAAAAAGAGATTTTTGACGGGCAGCGATTGAGGAGGATGAATGATGCTCCCTGAACTCATCATATACCCGGGCGTGATTTTCACTGTTTTTCTTGGGCTTTTGTATTCAGGAATCTTCCGGAAAATCTGCGCACGAATGCAGAACAGGATTGGTCCCCCGATATTGCAGGCATTTTACGATGCCATAAAGCTCTTTGGAAAAGAGAATCTTTCCCCTGAAAACGCAGGGCACGGATTTTACCTATGGCCTATAGTGGCTTTTGCATCTGCAATCATGGCAGCACTTTTGATTCCTGTTGCAGGTGTGACTGCGCTAAACGCAGGAGATATCCTGATAGTAATCTATTTTCTTATCCTGAGCTCTGCAGCCCTTTACATGGCAGGCTTCTCGTCTGAAAACCCGTATGCAGTTATCGGCGCATCAAGAGGGTTCATGCAGATGATTGCGTACGAGGCGCCATTCATACTTGCGGTCCTGTTTCCGGTATTCTTTTACCAGAGCATGTCGCTCTCCTTTTTCAACCAGCTGCAGCTTTCAGAGGGGCTTCTTGCATTGCAGTTCCCTGTTGCAGCTTTTGCATTCCTTGTTGCTGTGCTTGGCAAGGTCGAGCTTGCCCCTTTTCACATACCTGCAGCGCATCAGGAGCTTGTGGGGGGTTATTATGTTGAATTTTCAGGGTTCCGCCTCGCAATGGTTGAATTAACGCATGCAGTGAAAACCATTGCATTGCTTGCGCTCGGGGTTGCGCTCTTCTTCGGCGGCTCTGCAAGCATACTGGGTTTTGTTGCAAAAACACTTGTGCTGTTATTTTTACTTGCTGTGTTTCGCGCAACTCTTGCGCGCTTCAGAATCGAGCAGGCAATTTGGTTTTACTGGGCTCTTGCAGGGGTTTTAATCATAAATTTTGTATTGCAGCAAGGGGTGTTCTTATGAGGCTGTTACCCGAAATAATAAAAAACATGCTGAAAAAACCAGTTACAGGAAAATACCCTCTTGTAAAGCCAAAGGTGCCGAAAAAGCTTCGGGCAAAGCACGTCTATGATAAGAAAAAGTGCATTTTTTGCGGCCTTTGCGCAAGAGAGTGCCCAACAGGTGCTATAGAGGTTGACCGCGACAAGAGAACGTATTCAATTGACCTTGGAAAATGCGTGTTCTGCGCCCAGTGCGAGGAAGCGTGCGCAAGAATAAACCGCCATGCAATCAAGATGGGAACCGAATATGAAATGGCAGGGCCGGATAAAAAAAAGTTTGTGATAAAATATTGAGTTGATTAAATGGCTAATGAAAACGATGCTGCCCTTGCAATGCGTGCAGCGCACCTGATAAAAGATGAAAATTTTTCTCTCGAAGCGTGGGACAGCATAATAGAAAACACTGAAAACAAAACACTCATGAAGCTGCTTGCAGCCATAAGAAATGCGCTCTCATACAGCAAAGAAACCAGGGTCATACGCGGAATCGTGAAGTTCGGTTATCTGAATGCCCTTTCAAAGTGGGGCATTGCCAGCAGGAAAGTTTCTCCGGAGATTGCAAAAGCAGGAGATAATGCAGCCAAAGAAGCTGAGGCTTACATAAAAAAAGAGAAAATCAAAATTGAGCAATAATTTTTATCATTTTTTTTGCTTCTTTTACTGCGCTTTCTGCTTCAGGGCTTACTTCGCTTCCAAATTCAATTGTTTCTGGCTGAAATCCAATTATCAGGACTTCTGCACGACTGTCTTTGAAGGCCTCAACAAACATTGAAAGAGGCGCGTTGTGAGTTGAATAAGAAGTATTCTGGATTTTTTTCAAATCTATCCTGCAAATCGTGCCTGGCTTTTGTTTCATATCAAAGGCATCTACAATAATGATTTTCTCTGGCGATGCTTGCATCACTTTCCCGATAAAATTTTCGGGTGCGCTGCCGCAGTCCAGAAGAAGTATCTCTTTGTTTTGGCTTTCAAGTGCATCAACAACAAGGGGGCCAAATGCATCGTCTCCACGCAGCCTGTTGCCTATTCCGCAGACAACTGTTTTCACTTTTTTCGCTTCCTTTCATGATGGATGTCTTTTATTGCCAAACCCCCGGCAAACGCAGCGAGCGCAGAACCAAGAAAAAAGCCGGTTCCAAAAGGCAGGCCCATCAGCCCGGACGAAATCAGAACAATTGCACCCTGCTTTTTTTTGCCAGACCTAAACAAGGAAACTCCTGCAAGCGTCATGGTCCCGAAAAAAACCCAGATAAGCCCTAGCACGAGGAATGGCATAAATGCAGCAATAGTGCTGGAAAACAAAGACATTGTGAGGCCAAGTGTTATGCACATAATGCCTGAAATGCTTCCGAGAAGATACACATAGTCCCTTGTGTGATGTTCGTACTCTCTAAATTGTGTTGAAAACGCATGTTCAAGTATTTTTTTCAGGCGCATAGTTGTTTTGTGGGCTTGCTGCTTAAATACTTTGCAGAAGAAATCTTCTGTATGCATGAAACTGCTGCTGCAAAAAAGATTGCTGATGAAATAATTCAAAAAAACGCGCATCATTCAACAGTGCGCATCGGAAAAATGTACGGGAACAAAGAGCGTTTTCTTGATCTTGTAAAGGAATTTCTTTCCGGAACACCTCTTGAGAAAGCAACTATTGATGCAGAAGAGATTGATGTTTTTGCAAAGTGCGGATGCGGCTTTTCAGGAAAAATAGATGTTCATGAACACGTCCATTTTGTGCGCTGCCCAAAATGCGGGAAAGTTGCAGAGATAATTGAAGGCAATGGGATTGAGCTTTTATAGTAAATGGAAAAAGAAACAGGGCGCCCTTTCCTGAAAGAATAGGCACCCTGCGCTAAAAAATCAGAAGACTTAGTAGTCCTGCTCTTCGTCTTCGCTGTCTCCATCGCCTTCGTCTTCATCGTCTTTTTCTTCGAATTCATCGTATTTTGGCATGAGATAATCGACCATAGATTCACCTCCGTGCGGATTTATTAATTAAACATCTGACTGAGTATATATAGTTTACTACCCCTCGCAGGATGCGCTTTTTTGAGAATCAACTTATATAAAGCCCTTGCAGCACATTATAGTTGTGATTATATGCCAACATTCCCTTCAATAGGAGACACGAATTATTTTACCAACAGAGCC
>JAIVYS010000011.1:0-15595 GCA_048635325.1 Candidatus Bathyarchaeota archaeon | reverse complement strand
CAATCTTAGTTTCCTTTGCATTATAAAAGCAGTTTACATTACTCCACCCCATTACTTGCAATATTGTTTTAAGCAATACAAGTTTTTTTTCAGATGATGTCCTTTCATCAATAATCTCTTTGAAAAAGGCGTATGATATTTCAGGAACTCTCTTTATCAAAACATTCTCGTTGCCTATTATATGAAAAACAGTATTTTCTACAGGAATTATGGATTTTTCCCTAAAATATATTCTGTTTTTGTCTTTTAGCACAAATATTTTCGATCGTAAGGCATTTTTTAGTGTAAACCCGGATTTCCTTCGAGGCTCATTTAATTTGTCATAAAGCTTCTTGTCTTTTGTTTTAGATACAGCAGCATTACTGCTTAGTTCGAATTCGTATCTGATTCTATGCTTGTCGCCTTTGCTGCTTACGAACTCAGCATCCCTTTTGAAATATGAAAATAAACACCCTTTAAAGAATCCAACCATGAATTCATTTTGTCCAACAAGTCTTGTAATGAATTCGTCTTTAGTTTCAATAAATACTCTGTTGTTTTGTTTAACTAGATTACAGTCAGCGAGCAAGCCTATGTTGAACCACACACTTTTTACCACGTAATTGAGCAATTTTATACTATGGAATATGTTTAGGGTGCCGAGTTGTTTTGTCCCCAAAAGACCCCACTTTTCTCCAAGTTTTCTCATTATCTTTCCATAACCTTCGTCTTCACATAATTTCACATAGTTTGCTAAAATATCTTCAAAAAAAAGCACAGTCCTCCTTTTCTTAAATTTGAATTTATTCACAATCCCTCCAACACTAGACTCCATTATCCCTCGTCTCAACGACTCCGACAGCCTCATGTCTATATATTTTACCTGCGCGGTTATATATTCGGTGAAATAATGCCCTTTTTCAGCAAATCCGTTAAAAGCATGGAATTTCCGAATGCAGCGAAATACTTCGGAAAAAAGCAAAAAGATATTGCAGACTTTTCTCTTGGCGAGCCAAAAGACAGGCCGCCGGCATCTGCAATTGAAGCGTATATGCAGGCGGTAAGCGATGGCAGCAATACATACGCGCCTGTCCAGGGCCTGCCTGAACTCAGGGAAAAACTTGCAGAAAAGCTTTTGGATGAAAACAAAATTCCTGCAACTCCTGAAGAAATTCTTATAACTGGCGGGGCGAGCGAGGGCATAGCATATTCTATAATGTCTTTGGCAAACCAGGGAGATGAAGTGATAATAGTCGAGCCAAGTTATCCCATAGTGGCACCTATGGTGCGCTTTTGCGGCGCAAAGCCGGTCAGTCTGTTTTTGAGCGAGGAAAACGCATTCCAGCCAGACCTTGAAAAGCTAAAGGAACTCATTACTCCAAAGACAAAAATGCTTGCAATAAACACACCGCACAATCCCACAGGCGCGCTGTTTGGCAAAAAAGACTTGCGCGCAATATCCGAAATATTTCCCGGCAAGATACTTGTTGACGAAGTCTATGAAAAGTTTACTTATGGTGAAAATCATCACTCGCTTGCATCATTTTGCGATGTGCCGGAGAACATAATCACTGTCAACTCATTCTCGAAAACATACTGCATGTGCGGCTACAGGGTGGGCTATCTGCATGCAACAGAGGAAACCATAAAGCATATGCTCAAACTCAAGCTGTTCATATCAACCTGCACGAGCAATCCTGCGCAAAAAGCGGCAATTGCAGCCCTTGAGGACACGAAGTTTCCTGAAATGATTGCTGAGAAATTTCATGAGCGCAAAAACGCCATGGTTTCCGGCCTGAAGTCGCTCGGTTTGCCATTTGCAGAGCCAAAGGGCGCGTTCTATGTTTTCCCGGATGTGTCCGCAATAGGCTCTGATGAGGATGCATTCGCTCTTTTCCAGAATGCAGGAGTTCTCACAATGCCCGGGCGCGTTTTTCATGAAAGCTGCAAAAAAAATGTGCGCTTCAGTTTTGTGGCAGATGCAGAAGAAATCAGAAAAGGCATTGAAAGAATGAAAAATGCCTTGTTTTAGCGCAGAAAGCAGGAGAAAGGCTTAAAAAATTATTCCTGTAAAGTAATTAAGTGTTTTCATGAATTCTGAAGTTATTTTGATGAAAAAAGTTCTCGGCACACTAAAAAGCATTGAAGAAAAACTGAGTGCATTGGACGAAAAAGTAGAGATTATAAAGAAAAAACCGTAATCTAGATTACCTTGGTTTCTGTCAGCTTTATTTCTTTGCTGCTTATTTTGAGTTCGTGCGGTACTTTTGGATCAAACTCAGTATATCTCATCTTGTGCACTATAAGGGAGCGCATAGGCTTTTCCTCAAGATCAAGAAACACAAGCTGTATTATGCCGTCGCACTCGTAGGATTCCTTGTTTCCGGAGTCAATTTTTTCATCACTTTCTGTTTCACACAGCAACAGTGCTGACTTTGATAATTTGAGGCTGGACACAAGCTGTGCAAGGTACGCCCTGTATGATTTTTCAGTGTCAGAGAATATCAGCATCTTATTTACATCATCTATAACGATTCTGTCAAGTTTTGGGTATTTTGAAATAAGGTCTACAAAGCGCCCCATGCTGAGGTTGCTTTCGCTCATCATGATGTTTTCTATAGCAAGATTTTTTCCAAGGTATTTTTTTATATCACTCAGGCTTTTTATTGACTCCGCTGCCTTGACCAATTCATCATCATATTCGCTAAGCGATACATAGCAGCATTTTTCACCTTTTCTTGCACCTTCAAGCAGGAAGTTTAATGCAAGAAGTGTCTTTCCCGTACCCGGCCCTCCGCCAAGCAGGACAACAGATTTTTCCGGCAGCCCTCCTGAAAGGAGCTTGTCCAATTTTTTAAGCCCGGTTGTAACTCTCATTTAATCTTCCCTGAATTTTGGTATTCCTTTAGATGTTTTTTTTATTTTTGATAACAAAAAACAATCACTGTTTAGCGTAAAAATAGCGGAGGGAATTTTCTTGTCCAGCTCATCTATTTTGAATAATTGAAGCACTTTCTTTGGCATCATTATCCTGTTGCTGTTGCCAAGCTTTCCTGTCGTAAGGCTGTGCTTCAATGTTTCTGTGTTACAGGGCAGGACAATAAGGTCGCTTGTATTGTTCTGGATTATTTTGTATTCTTCCCTGCTGATTGAAAGCTTTAGCTCAATGTCGTTTTTCCGGACATCTATGTTCCTTATTTCTGCCATCATTTATCTGGTTTCCAAAAAGATTTAAACGTTTCGTATTTCCTGATGCTTTTACAGCATAAAGTGATGCATTTTTGCAGTGCATCAAGCATAAATTAAATGAAATCCAAGTTTTTTTATGAGAACTCCTGCTGCAATTGGATTCTATCCGCCTGATAGGGACTTTCTTAGAGAAAATGTTCGCTCCCTTCTTGCAGCTGCTAAAAGCATTGATGCAAAAGACGCTGTCGGCGCGATTGTTCCCCACGCAGGATACTCTTTTTCAGGCTTGACCGCAGCCGCAGTGTATGCGTCTCTTCCAGAAGATTATGAAACAATAGTTATTCTTGGCACAAACCACACAGGCATTGGCGCAAGCATCGCAGTTTCGCTTGACAGCTGGCAAACTCCTTTGGGCGCTGTAGAAAATGATGTTGAAACGGGCAAAAAGATTGTCGAACTTTCGAAAGCCGCATTGCACAACGAAGCAGCCCACATGCAGGAGCACTCAATTGAAGTGCAGCTGCCATTCCTTCAGGCAAAGATGCAGAACTTCAAAATCGTTCCGATTACAGTCTCATCAGGGCTTTCTACAAAAACATATGCCGAGCTTGCAGAAGCGATAAAAGAATCAGTGAAAGGAAAGAGGGCGCTCGTTATTGCAAGCTCTGACTTCACCCATTACGGCGAAATGTACGGGTTCGCGCCCAAGTGTGATAATGCGAACAAATGGGTGCACGGCACAGACAAAAAAGTGATTGACGCTATTCTTGCGCACGACACGGAAAAGTTCATTGACCTTGCAGGCAAAACCACTGTATGCGGCGCAGGCGCAATCGCAACATTAATGTATTTTACGAAAGGCAAGAAAGGAAAGCTTGCGGATTATAGAACCTCGTTTGATGTTTCAGGGGATGAAGATATTATTGTAGGGTATGGCGGGATTGTGTTTCTATAACTAATTACTGGTTTTTGCTGTGGTATTGATTTATTGATCATCTAAAAAGGCAGGAAATGAGTTGTATCGGCGGCGAGCACGAAAAAAAGGTTATTAAACATGTAAAAAGAAGGTTAATCAATATGAAAGATAATTATAAATTTTGGATGATAATTTTAGTTATTCTTGGAGCATTGGTCATTTTAAATATGGTTGCACGTTCTCAAAATAATAAGTCAGTTGCTCTTGTGTCTAAAGTTATTGATGGAGATACTGTTGAACTGCAAAATAATATTGAAGTAAGGTTACTCGGCATTAATGCGCCCGAAAGAGGGCAACCGTATTATCAAGAATCAACTAGTAGATTAAGAGAACTTGTAGAAGGCAAAAATGTTATTTTTGAGAATGATATTCAAGATAAAGACCGATATGGGAGACTTTTGAGATATTTATTCGTTAATGATTCCTTTGTGAATATACAATTAGTTGAAGAAGGCTATGCAAATGTTTACATCATTTCACCAAATAAAAAATATGAAATAGACTTAAGAAATGCAGAAAATGAAGCAAAAACGTTAAAGGCGAATATATGGAAACAACCTGTGGGGGAGAATGTTTGTGATAGCAAATGTGTAGGAATTCCTTATTTCAAATGGAACGCAGAAGGCAATGATTGTGATAATCTAAATGGTGAATATGTTAATTTTACCAATACATGCTCCTATTCTTGTGATTTAACAAATTGGACAGTTAAAGACGAATCATCCAGAAATCCATACGTCTTTCCAAGTTTTGTTTTGGAAAGCGGAAAAACAATAACGCTTTATACAGGCTGTGGAATTAACACAAAAACTCAAGTATATTGGTGTAGCAGTGGCGATTCATGTAACGCGATATGGAATAATGATGGCGATACCTTGTATTTAAGAAATTCAAATGGTGAACTGGTGTTGACATACCCTTGTAGATGACTTTCGTAATCGCTTTAGCCATCATAAACTATATATGATCCAAACACATGGTTCTGTACCAGTTTACGGTTGGTAACTAAATAAGCTTTATTGAAATTCACCAGCCGTAAAGTGGTATGGAACACTCCATGACTGCCAACATCACACCTACACAAGCCCAAATGTAAAAATCATATTTTCAATTTCTTCTTTAGGGCGGCGTGCATCACTGTTTTTCAACCTGTTTTTACGATAATTTTCTTCCCGGATTTCTTCCATTTCCAATTCATAGCCCATAGAAACACCTCCATTCTATAAAACATAAAAGGAGAATGATGGATATATAATTGCTCTACGTAAAGTACGTACCATACAAAGAAATATGTACTCATGCAACAAATAGAACACATGCATCCAAGAAAACTACAGATGATAGGCGGAAAAACCTATGCAGTTACACTGCCGAAAGAATGGGCAAAAAATGCAGGCATTGCCCCAAAAGATGTTATGTTCATAGAAGAAAAAGATTCTGAAACCCTGATATTGAAAACATCGCAATCAACAGATACATGCAATATTGACCGAATTTTCTTAAATACAGATGATTATAAAGAAAATCTGGCACAAGTATTCTTTGCATCCTATTACCTCGGGATAGAGACCATAGTCATTCACTGCCCAAAAGGATTCAACACCAAAACAAAAAATACACTCAAAAAAGCCCTA
This sequence comes from Candidatus Bathyarchaeota archaeon, assembly GCA_048635325.1. Taxonomy (GTDB): domain Archaea; phylum EX4484-52; class EX4484-52; order EX4484-52; family B79-G9; genus JAFCBV01. The sequence continues at coordinate 9,817 of JAIVYS010000011.1, read as the reverse complement.
AGCCAAATGAGCGGCACAGAAATAACCTATGAAGACAAAAACAAGATTAAGATCAAGACACTTCTTGACCATACCAGACTCACGCTCAACCAGATATTTATCAGAATACGATATATAATCTCTGAACTGATAGACAATCTTATCAATTCTGATTATGAAGCGATGGAAGACAATGAAAATGAAATAGACCGATTGTACAATCTGGCAAACAAGAAAATACTTCACTCAGGCAAAAACTGCGGCACAATCACAAAAGAATCAATAAAAACACCTGCACAATCACTGGCTTATTTTTTGATTGCAAAAAAACTTGAAAATATCGGGGATGACCTGTACTCTATAGGAAATGTAATAAAATCAGACAAAAGCTTAATTACAGAAATAAAAAAACCAGTTATCATGATAAGAGAAGAACTAAAAACCAAAATAAAATATCTTACAGGCAACAAAAAGGCAGCTATGCTAAAAAGCGCAGTGTTACGCTCAAACATCTTAAAAGACGATGTCGGCAGGATAAAAAACATTGAATTGAGAATACATATAGACAGGATACTGAGGGCAATAAACGACATAGAAATGGAAATCATAAATATATGCTTCTATGAAGAACTAAACGAAAAATCCGCCAGATAAGGCACTCAATCTAATCCCTATTTAAAAAACGCAAAAAATCTTAGCCGAACCGAACTCTGTTCTTTTCAGTCGCTACCGATGACAGAAGATGAAACAAACTACTAAAACGCTTATTCTGCAATCAATCATGAAACCTCTATGAAACCCTGCCAAAAGGCAGGGTTTGTTTGGTTCGATTTCAAGCTTTACAACCGGCAACTCCGCCTTGAATGGCGGAGTTTCAAGGGTTGTAAATGACGACATTGTCCTCGCAGTGCCTGAAAAAACTGTGCCAAACGGTGCAGAGCTGTTCTAATGCAGGCAAAAAAACTATATAATCCCTGAAAGGCAATAAAATTTTGGGGTGTAAACATGTGCTTTAAAAAATTGGCAGACTGGATGGATCTGAAAACTAAAAAAATGGACTGGCTTGACATTGGCTGTGTGAAATTTGGCTCCATGGCGTTCGCCCTGACTGTGGCAAAACTCTGGGAGCCGTTACTTAGCCAGGACTGGAAAGTGTATGCAGCTATTTTCGTGGTTGCAGCAATAAGGCCAACGTATAGGATGTATTTGAAGTAGCTCGTCAGTGTGTGGTTTTTGATATAACACATGCTCTCCGGTGTCTCAATATATCTACACACCTATGCAAAACTATATATACTGTTGAAGCCATAGCTATGCTTGTTGTAAACCCGCTTCATGTCTCGGCAAGGGAGACATGGTTTTTTCTGAGGGACATAAATACAAATCTGCTGTTCAATCATCGATTTTCTACAGAGTGTGTGCAACCTTTTTTTCCGGCAAAAGATTCTTAAGCATAACCCTGTAATTGGTCTGCAGTGCTTATGAATCTAATCTCGCGCGGTGCAGAGGCAAACATATACAAGAAAGAAGGTATTGTGCTAAAGGAAAGGATAAAAAAATCCTACCGCATTGCAGAGCTTGACGAAAAGCTGAGATTGCAGCGCACGAGGCACGAGGAAAAGCTCCTTATCACTGCGAAGAAGCTCGGCATTGCTGTGCCGGAAGTCATGAAAAAGGAAAAATATTCAATTAAGATGCAGTTCATTGACGGTGCGCGCCTGAAAAACAATTTTGATAAGGAAAACCTGCCTGAACTTGCAAAAAAGATTGCAGCGTCGGTCGCGCTTCTTCACAAAAACGACATAATTCACGGGGACCTCACGACAAGCAATATGATTCTGTTTGAAGCAAATGTTTATTTTATTGACTTTGGCCTCGGCTTTTTCTCTAAAGCATATGAGGACAAGGCAGTTGATCTGCACCTGTTTGAAGAAGCGCTTGTTTCAACGCACGGGGGCGAGGCAAAGAAATTTTTTGACATGTTTCTTGAAGAATACAAAAAGAGTTATCCTGACTGTGAAAAAGTGTTAAAGAGGCTTGATGCAATCCGAGATAAAGGGCGGTATGTGCATCGGTGAGACACATGTTTTAAAAATAGAATCAGTAACCAATCTCTGACATCCCGTATTCTTAGAGAATGCAACATACCAATTGCGTTGCATTCGACAAATCTTTCTTTTGATCAAGCCCACATCGGCACTCTCTGCCTGTAATCCAAAAATTCTTTTCCGAACTTTTTTCCGACATCCTTTTCCTCGCGCAATGCAAGGCGCCAGTATATGAGCAGAAGCACAGGCCACATGAAAAGGTTTATGATTGTAGGCCACGCAAGAAGCCATCCGCCTGTTATAAGAAAGAAGCCGACATATTGCGGGTTTCTCGAATACTGGTATATGCCTTTTGTAACAAGCTTTCCTTTGGCATTGTATATTCCGCTCCACCCAAGAACCACAAGTACCGCGCCTGCTATGGTCACAACAAGCCCTGCAATCATCACCCATGTCATTGCAAAGCTTGCGCCAAGCACACTAAACGATATGATGACCTCGGGCGCAATCAAAGGTGCGCCTCCGATAGCTGATGAAAGAAAGTATGTCGTGAGCGGAAAGCCATACATCTCCGCAAAAAGGGCAACAATGAATGCAGAATATATTCCGCGCGCAGACCAGCTAACTTTTTTATGGTATCCTGCGAATGCAAGGAATGATATAAACACAAGAACATTCAGGGCAACAAGGTCCCAGCGGTCCTGTATCAATACAGCAGGGGTTCTTACGAGCCAGAGCGCGTTCTTGATAATGAAAGGCACTGACGCAAGAAGCAGAAGAGCAAAAAAACCAAGAATAAGTGTGCGTTTTCCGGGCATACGTATTTTGCGCTGAAAATCTTTATACTTTTAATGGTGCAGCTTCGCACTTGAGTGCGAAGCAAAGCTTAAAAGGCTTGAAACTTCAAACTATTGCAGTTTTACGAAGTCCGACGGAGTCGGATTTGGGGCGACTTACGAAGCAACAAAGCCCGTAAAGCTGCTTGTTAAGTGAACCCGAAGGGCAACTTCGAAGAAGTTGATATGACGCAGCCACCAAATATGATTGATGCCGGTTATTTTAAATAATTAATATGTTCCTGTTGATATTCTATTACTTTTTTTGAATATAGGGGTATAATTTCGGCGGGGCTGGTGCTTTCATTAAGTGCATATCCTTCATAAGAAACAGAGATATTAAAATCAGTGAGATTCCATTGTGAATTGCGGGGTCTAATTTTAAGTTTGTATTTTTTTTCCTCTCCAGCAATATAGTTTCGTTTAATCATGGTTTCATAATAAGAGCTAGAAGGGATTTTCGAATCAGAATCGTTTAAAATTATTACTTCAAGTTTTCTGGAGGTAACAAATATGCGTACCTTTGTGTCCACAAGTTCTTTTTGCAATACATTTTTTACCGTTATTGAAAGCACAACTTCTTCTTTTAGCGCATCTAATGCATCAAATGTAATTACATCAGCATTATTTTCTAACAGAAATATATCTTCTATTTCAAAAACAGTTAGATCACTAGAAATGTCTTTTAGCCACCAAGTAAATGGGTTCTCTTTTATAAGTTTGGCAGTTTCATAGCCTCCATAATATCCAATAAAAATGAAATTTCTTTCATAAGAATTTTCCGGAAAATAAACATCCTTTTCGTGCAGTGTATTTGCATTTATGGAATCAGTGTCTCCTTCAATATACCACCGATAAATTTTTTTTCCATTGCTCTTCGGAATTTGCGTTCCAAATAATCCTCCTTCAGCATTTTTTAAATGCCCAATAATCATATCTCTCTCGTCATTGATACCAAGACGAGCGTCAATGTTTTTAATTTGATATTGACTTAAAATAAACCAAGCACTAATTACCAATAAAACAAAGATGATTTTAATTAATGTATTTTTTTTAAAATCCATACTATCTTCTTGAACGAAGTCATTTATATTTGATTTCATTTAACAGGGTTTAAACCAAGAGTTTCATGACATCTAACCTAGAGATATGAAGCCACTTCACTGCCTTTCACATCTATTGCACTCCCGGGGCAGTCCGCCGGAATAACCCTTATTTTCATAATAGAACCAATCCATGTTGTGTTAATATTAAGTCCAACTAAAATTTCATCACCGCTGTTAAGTGTGCCTGTGAAATTAGCAGGATGTGAATAAATTGTACTGTTTAGGTTTTCACCAGTGACCCGTATTGTGTTTACGATTGCATTTCTTGTTCCTGCATTCTCAATCGTAAGAATAAGCATCTCACTGCCGGAAGCATTAAATGTTGCGTTATTTGAATTAATGTTCATGTATGCGCATCCTGCATCTGCATTCTGCGATGCAGTCTCGGTTTGTGTTCGAGCCATGTTCTGCAGCCATGTAGACATAAAAGCGCCTATTGCAAGAGTAAATGCTATCAAAAGAACCGCTGCAATGAGCGGCGATACGCCCGCTCTTTTTCTCATTATTCCACCCAGCCAGTACTTGGCTTAATCACAGAGGTTTTCACGCCATCGCAGTTTGTTAAAAGAGTTACTTTCTCAGGCATATCTGATCCAGATACTGAGATTCCTGATATTGCTGTATTTGCTGCATAAGCCGTGATGTTCAGCGGTCCAAAGCTACCGCCCTGCTCTTTCAAAAGCCCCACAACATGTGATTCATTCAATGCCATCTTTCTTGTAACTTTTCCACCCAGATATTCTACGGTCATAGAGAGCACTAAAACTTTCTCAGTGCCAGGGTTTTCTAGCCATACAGAGAACATGCCTGATGTAGCATTATACCTCACAAAGTTCTTGTCTGCCCTAAGGTCTGCATACGCACACTGAATTTTCTCTTCAAACTCTGCGCTTTTTTCCACGTGGCTTGATGTAAATGTCGAAATCCATGCAGTCAATATGGCGGCAACTGCCATGGTAAACGCAATCAGAAGAACTGCTGCGATAAGCGGTGAAACTCCCTTTTTCATACTCTGTACTTTGGAGCGAACCCATATATATAGTTTTCTAAAAGGCTACTTTAAACTATATTAACAGGCTCGCACCTTTTTTATCCTGAAAGAGGGGATTTTATTGGCCAAGAAAAATAAATCAAAAACCGCTGCAAAAAAGCAGAAGCCCGCAGTGGGAAAATCCAAAAAAGGTGCAGGCGCGCAAAAAGCAAAGAAAAAGACGGCTGGCAACCCATCCAAAAACAAGGCGCCTGTGAAAGCCGCACCTCGCGTGCCGGCTGCAAACAAAGCCCATGCCAAAGGCTCTGCTGAAAAAGTACTTGAGAGCTATAATGTCTGTGCAGACCAGGTTGATGCACTAGTCAGCATAATCCGAACTGAAAAAGATTATGTGCCTATCTACACACTCAAGCGCCCTGAAGTAACAATTGGCACACGTGTGCTTTTAAACACCCTGCGCGAAGAGCTCATAACAATAGTGCATCTTTCCACAAAGGAATTTGTTGACCCCGGTGCAGTAAAAGAAGTCAAGGCACGCTTCTTCGAAAAGGCCATTCAGCTTATGGAGCGCTATATGCCGGATTCTTCTCAAAAGCAGAGAACTGTTCTTGCAGGAAGCCTCATACATGAAATGGTCGGGCTTGGAGATATAGAACTTCTGCTTGAAGATCCGTATCTTGAGGAAATAGTTGTAAACAGCCACAAAGAACCTCTCTGGGTGTACCATAAAAGATATGGATGGCTCAAGACAAATGTCATGCTTCCAAGCGAGGAAGCAACATACAACTACTCCTCATCTATCGGCAGGCATGTCGGCAGGCAGATAACGAACCTCGCCCCGCTCATGGATGCGCACCTTACGACAGGAGACCGTGTAAATGCCACGCTCTTTCCAATCTCAACAGACGGGAACACACTTACAATACGAAAGTTTTCGCGCTCGCCATGGACAATCATACACTTTCTTGAGGCAAACACCCTTTCAACAGAGACTGCTGCAATACTCTGGCTTGCCATGCAGTATGAGCTGAATATACTTGTTGCCGGCGGAACTGCATCCGGAAAAACATCTATGCTAAATGTACTTCTCCCATTTATACCTCCAAACCAGAGAATCATCTCCATAGAAGACACAAGGGAGATTAATCTTCCGGAGTACCTTCACTGGGTGCCTTTCTCCTCAAGGGGTGCAAACCCTGAAGGAAAGGGGGAAGTGACTATGCTTGACTTGCTTGTAAACGCGCTTCGTATGCGGCCTGACCGGATAATAATCGGTGAAATACGAAGAACAAGGGAAGCAGAAGTAATGTTTGAGGCAATAAGAACCGGGCACTCTGCATATGCAACATTTCATGCGGACACTGCAGAACAGGTGTACAAGCGCCTTATCAACCCGCCAATGAACCTGCCTGAAAGTGTTCTTGGCGCGCTGCACCTTATTGTAGTGCAGTACAGGCACAGGAGGCGCGGAATACGAAGAACCACTGAAATCGCAGAAATCATTTCCCTTGAAGAGGCAAACAGGCTCAACATAATATACCGCTGGAACCCGAGAACAGACAGGATGGAAAAAAACTCCAAGATAATCCGGATGATGAATGAAATCAATATGTATACCGGCATGACAGATAAAGATTTTGAGGAAGACATACAAAACAAAATAGCAGTCCTTGAATGGATGAAGAAAAACAAGGTAAAGACAATAAACAGTGTCGGAAAAGTATTCGCAGAATACTATAAAGATGAGAAAAGGATTATCTCTCTCGCAAAAAAGAATGCCTCTGTAACAGAGGTGTTAGGATCTACTTTTTCTGACGAGCTTTCAAAAGAAAGCACATGAAGGGGTGAGAGCATACTTGGAAATCACCACGAAAAAAACCTTGCGCGCGCATCGAGAAGGTATTTTTCCCTTGCGCAACGGCTTGAGCCATTATTTTCCGGCATGAAACTTGACCTCATGCAGTCGAAAAGCACTCTAAACCTTCGGGAGCATATAGCAATTTCACTCAAGACAGCAGTAAACTCAACTGTCAGCCTTTCGCTGACATTGGCTGCTACAGGGTATATATTTGAAAACATGTCTATATTGAAAATAGGGCTGATGTCAACCCCTGCAATATTTATGATGATGCTTTACACTGCATTGTATAAGCCAAAAGTCCGGGCAAAGACCCGTGCGCGCAAGGTCGAGCAGGAACTGCCCTATGCAATGAGGCATCTTTTAATAGAAATAAAATCCGGCGTACCCCTGTACAATGCCATTGTCGCGGCCTCTGAAGGCTACGGGGAATGCTCTGTTGAGCTAAAGCAGATAGTCCGGGAGGTAAACGCCGGAAAGCCGCAGGTACAGGCACTTGAGGACAGCATATTCCGAAACCCTTCTGTTGCATACAGGCGAAGCTTCTGGCAGCTGCTAAACGCAATCAAGACCGGCACAAACATTGAGACATCCCTTGACAACACAGTCCAGAATATGCTTAAGGACCAGCTTCTTTCAATAAAGAAATACGGGCAGGAACTAAACCCCTGGACACTCATGTACATGATGTTTGCTGTAATAATGCCTTCTCTTGGAATCACATTTTTCATGATACTCTCAACATTTACAGGCATGAGCCTTTCAGGAAACATGCTCATAGTCATGGTTCTCGGGCTTGCAGTATTTCAGCTCATGTTTATGAATCTCATAAAAACCAAAAGGCCAATGGTGAAAGCACAATGAGCAATTATGAAAATTTCGTATTTTCACGGCTGCCTGAAAAGTATCAGGAATTCATTATACAGGAGTCGATTTATGCAGGATACCGCGAGAATGTTGAAAAGTTTGTGTTTTGGCTGCTTTCTGCATTTGCCCTCATAATCTTGTCAACACTTACGGCCATGATAATAATAAGCCCCCCTTTCTGGATTGCCGCCACAGTGGTGTTTTTCCTGCTTGCAACCGCAGTCTCTGCGCCATACCTTGTGTTTAGTAGCTCTGCAGACTCAAGAAAAAAGGAAATAGACGGCGTCCTGCCGGACTTTCTTATGCTTGTCGCATCCAACATAAAAAGCGGGCTTACTATTGATCGCGCTATCCTGTTTTCTGCGCGCCCTGAGTTCGGCAGCCTGTCCATTGAGTTCAAAAAAGTCGCCTTTGAAATATACGGCGGCGCATCGCTTGAGTCTGCGTTCACAAAGCTGACGAAACGGATAAAGTCCGGGGTCCTTGAAAGAACCATAAGCCTTGTTGTTGAAGGCATAAAGTCAGGAGGCGCTGTTGCAAAGCTTCTTGAGGAAATTGCCATTGACATAAGAAACACGGAAACTCTCCAAAAAGAAATACGCGCGAGCGTCATGATGTATGTAATGTTTATATTTATGGCTGCTGTTCTTGGCGCGCCTGCGCTTTTTGCAATATCCACGTTTCTCATACAGGGAACAACAGCAATGTGGGGCGACATGGATATGTCAACAGGCCCGGAAATGCAGAGTGCAGGTGCGATAAGCATATCAGCCCCCTCAATTGACAGCGCAATCTTCGGCTACTTTGCCCTTGCAGTGATAATTGTCACAACAACATTTTCAGGAATCCTGATATCACTTATACAGACAGGGACAGCACGGCAGGGACTAAAATACGCCCCTGTTTTCACAAGTGTTGCACTGATAGTTTATTTTGCAGCAAAAGAAGTTCTTTTCAGGGTCTTTGGGAATATGCTGGGGCTGTAGTGTTTCAAGATATACAACCCTGGGACAATTAGAGTTTTGTAAATATATTTAAAAATTAAACCAGATCACTATATCCTATGGAATTAGATTTTGAAAAACTTTTCAAAAATTTAGCCGTTGAGAATTCATTATTAGTAGTTGGAGTTTTATCATTATTAATTTCAATTTATAATGAATATATCTTAGGCATAAAACTTGGATTTTTATTTATATTGTTTGGAGCAATTCTTCGATTTTATAATATCAATATTTGTAAAGGCATATTGCATAATTATATGAATAAGCCGAAATATAAAACCGAAATAAAAGAATATTGTAAAGAAAAAAAAGACTTCATAAAGGTACCCGGTTATGTAATTCCATTTAAAGATTCTTGGTATCTTCATGCAATTGACTTTCTCTCTTGTCTACTGATTTTATCACTTTTCATATACTCATTCAATTCAATACTCATAGGAGTATGGTGACTTTTCTAATTGTTCTCCTTCAAATAGATAGTCCTCTTTCTCAATTGAGTTTAACAACAATCATGCGCACTTTCGCATAATTACGCCATGTTGTGGTGCGCTTTGCGCCCACATGTTACAATTTCATAGAATAACTATGAAAGTATTGCGTGCGCTATCACAAGCCCTAAATAGCCTATCAAAGACATTATCATAGAGTGCTTTGCGCCTGCGCCAATGCTTCCATAAGCCAGCTTGCCCATTGCAAGCCCTGAGAAAACACCCTGAATCACAGCAAGATGCATAAACATTGTACCATATGCCTCTGCATTGATCGGGCTCTGGCCGGAGACCGCCATCCATGATTCCTCGCCTGTTGAGTTCTCGCTCCAGCTAAGTGCAGGAAGCAAAAATTCCCTCATGCCTATCATCACACCTATAAATACAAAGAAAATTATGTAGCCCGTCATCATCTGGCCGGATATTCTTGATGCCCGCTCCCTGCGTATCTTTTCAATTTCTACAGTGGATTTTGTGACTGCTTCAAGGACATCTACAATATTGCCGCCACTTCGATGAGCCTCGTTTATAGTGGAAACTGACCGCGAAATTATTTTGCTATTGAGCTGGTCGGAAAAATTATTCAGAGCAGTGTCAAAGGGCACACCCCATGAGATTTGGGCAGAAAGCTGGCGCACAT
>JAIVYS010000010.1:0-15615 GCA_048635325.1 Candidatus Bathyarchaeota archaeon | reverse complement strand
TTTCCGGGCCTCCAGAGCTTTCCGAGCCTCCAGAACTTTTTGATTTTTTTCTTGCGTTTTTCTGTGTTGTCCTTCATTTTTTGAAAACCCTCCCGATTGCTGGAATAGGAGTATCCTTTTTTCGATGTGTGGCGCCTGCTATTTTTTAGCCCACTGCTTTGACCTTGTGCTCGCCAACCTTTGGCTTTCGAATTTTGCGCAGGGGTTTGTCTGTCTTAGAAACCTTAGGAGGCAATAGTTTCGCGCGCTTTTTTGCAGAGGCCGCAGATGAAACAGCAGATTTAACGAATCTTCGAAGCCTGACATGCGGCACGGCAACAGGAGTGGCAGGGTGCGTCCCAGAGGAATCTTTTTTTCCTGTATTCCTCATCTTGTTCTTGAGAACCTTAACCAATTTTTTCTTAATAATTTGTAACACCATAAAGAGTTATTTCGCCAGGTGTATTTTCGTACTGAATCCGCAAGTGGCTAACCGAACTTTGAACCACTCCTTTTGCAGGGACTGGTATATTTTCTTCAACCAGTATTTCATCAGACGAATAAACCAATATCTTCTTCTGGACACTTCCGCTAATCGCGTATTCTTTGCTTCCAATAGATGGGGGCAACTCGAAATCTATATAGCACGAAGTGCAGTTAATTTCATGAAGCATCATTGCAGTTGAGGCAACGTGCTTGTTCACTGCAGCAAGCCGGTCTTCACCAAGTGTCGAGAGTATATCATCCCCGACAGAGTTAAAGAGCGCAATAATACCAACCATTATGACGATCCCTACGCCAAAAAGCATCACCTCTCCAACAATATCATAGGCTCCCTTGCGCGGTCTCTGATGCTTGGCAAACATGTTCATCTCTGATCGGCAGATTATAAAATTGAAATGTATATGTGCGTAAGTACGAGATCTTCACCAAAGCTCGAGCCTGAAGGAACCCTTTCTATATTTTCCCGCCTTATGTTTATGGTGCGCTCTCCTGATGAGGCTATGCTGTTTCCTTCAGAGTGAATTATAATCTTATATCCCTCAAGGGTTGTGGTGTCATCAAGCTCACGGTATGCAAGGCGCATGCGGCTTAGGTATTTTGTTCCTATGGCAGCGGTTTTTGCCATCACTACACCTGCCGTATCTGTGCCGAGCAAGCCAACTACATCTTCTTCAGGTCCCAGGATAACTGTGAACCCATCAAACACTCCAGTGCAGTCTACATGATCCAGCATATAATCCGCATTCCCTAACAAAGTATCGCCTGCATTGTGAGAAGCACCGTCTATATCAACAACATCATCCACAACACATGCACTGATAGTGTAATCAACTCCAGCCAAGTTTATGATCCCACCAGTAATTGCGTCTAGCGCATAAGTCTCATAGCTAAATGCATCAGAGGCAGAGTCAAGAGAAATATAAGACATTGAACCGATTCCAAGCCCTTCTGTGGTTACAGAGTATATCACCGAGTTTTTGAGAGGGGCTATTTCAAGTGTTCCGTCAAGATTCACCCGCAATGATTTCTGCTCCCCGGACATTGCAGCATCATTTATCCTCTGTTTGATCATAGACATGACTTCCTGTGCCTGAATCATCTTTGAATTTGTCTGGCTTTTCTCAATCATGGGCGCGCCCCAGTTATAAGTAACTGCAACCATTGCAAGAACTATTCCTGATACTAAAATCATAGAAACTGCCTGTGTTTGTGCCACCCTTAAAACCATACAACCACCCGAATATATTCGGCAGAGGGTGCATATATATGTTTGCGTATTCAGGGCACCAGGACCTAATATATCGCGCCCAAAAAGAATATCAATCCATTATCTGATAAATTAGTTCCCCATATAAAACGACAAAGGATGTATTGCGTCAGATACATACAACTATCTGAAAGAATATCCTTTTTTATTCTGCATTGCTATGGGCTGGGCTTTTGGTCGGGCTTAGGGTTTTAAAGAATATAAACAAAAAGTGCCAGTAAATACTTATGAAAAAGTTGTTAATCGTATTCACCATACTTACACTATTTTTTGCAGTGCTTTACGCCCATGCATATTCTGAAAACAAAAAAAGTTACATACGCCAATACAATTTGTGTCTCGAAAATAAGGATGCTGTTGTTCAGGAACTCAAAGAATACGAAAGGCGTTCAATGTTGACGCACGATAGCGCAAAAAAATGTATGGAATCTGGCGGTTGTTTTATAACTTGTGGAAGTGGTTGCGGACTGCCAAAACCAACCATTAGTATTCGTGAAACAATATCGCTCTATTTAGTGGGTGGTTCTAGAAATTGTCTGTCGGTTTGTGTAAGCGGTTGTTTATACCCTCCAGAGTGACTCCAGCTACATACATTACTTACATTCCTTAACAGCTTCAAGCACCATCCCGCTGACATCAACATTTGAGTGCGGATTGTCTATTGTGTTTGAAAGATATAGTGTTTTGTACTCTTTCTTTATGCGCTCTACACCTTCAGGCATGACTCCGTGCGTTGCTGCAGCAAAGACTTTTTTTGCGCCCATCTCAAGGAGCTTGTCCTTTGCGCGAGCCATTGTCCCGCCGGTCTCAATGAGGTCGTCCCAGACTACCGCGACCTTGCCTCGAACATCAATCTTTGCGCTTGCCTGCATGTCAACCTCGAATGAGTTCTTCCTCTTCTTGTCAAAGCCGGTTATGCCAAGGCGCATCTGCGAACCGAGATCCGGCGCGACCTGCACAATGTCTGTCAGCCCGTCCTTTTTCATTGCAGAAAGAATTTCGGCTTCTGCAGATACTGGCACAACAGGATAATCTGCGAGCCAGTCAGCGCCTGTACAGTGAAGGTCAACAGCATAAATGCGCTTTACATTGTAATACTTCACAAGAATATAGAAAATGTGCTGTGCCATATTTGCCTCGCCGCTCTGGAATATCTTATCCTGCATGCCGTATGGGAAATAAAGGAAAAACACTTCAATCTGCGCCGGCGGCTCAACCTTTTTGTATTCGAATTTCTTTTCAGAAAGCTCTTTTGATTCTATCGGTGCGTTAAGTGTACGAAGAACACTGAAAAGCTCGATAAGCCCCTTGTTCGGGCTTGGCATTCCTGAATGAAGCACTACAGCGCGCTTTCCTGAAAGCTTCTTTACATCGGATATGCGCGTGTATATTTCCCCATCCGGAAAAACATTCTTTCCGTCCTTGTTCTTGTCAGGAAACACAACGCTTGCGCCAAGCTCTTTCAGGCGCATGCCTATGTGCTCTGCTGTTGAGGTGGGGATTATTGTTGTCATAATTATCGCTTTTGCAACAAAATAAACTTATTTTTTGTATTTATCGAATTGCCGTGCTTCTGATTCGGTGACATCTCCTTTAATAGTATGTCCCTCTGCGGTACGGAGAACATCCAAATAGCTTTTTTTTTCGTTTACTGACGTATATGTCTTTTTATCGCCGCTAATGGTTTCTACAGAAAGCCGAAAACCCATATTTGAAAGAAAACGTTCAATTTCTGAAAAAGAACGGTTACACTGCACGTCAACTTTTTCGTATTTCTTGCGTCTTTCCTGTAAGGACATATTTCATATTAATCTCAAACCAATAAAAACATTGCGCCCAATATAGAACATTTATGCCCGCTCTCATAAACTTCAAAATCTGCGATAATTCAAAGGATTGCAGCGGAATAGAAGCATGCCCGACAGGTGCTTTTTTCTGGGACGATGAAAAAAAGACAATTGTGGTTGATAATGCTAAATGCACGTCCTGTGGCGCATGCGAAAACTCATGCCCTGTTGGCGCAATAAAGGTGGCAAAGAATGATGATGAGCTTGCGCAGATAAAAAAGGAGATTAGCGAGGACACGCGCACAGTCTCAGACCTTTTTGTGGATAGGTACGGCGCGCAGCCTGTGCATCCCGCGTTCAATATTTCAGAAGACAAATTCGATGTCCAGATTCTTGAGTCATCAAAGCCTGCTGTTGTCGAGCTTTTCAGCAGTGACTCAATAAACTGCCTCCTGCGCTCAATCCCGATAAAACAGCTTTTCCCTGATTCTGACATAAAGTATAGGAAAATTGAAGTGAAAAGCGATGCCTTGATGAAAAAATACAATGTAAAAGAGCTTCCTGCGCTTCTTTTCTTCAGAAACGGAAATTTTGTGGGAAAAATTGAAGGGTATTTTGACATCAAAATGAAAGCAGAACTCATTGATGAAGTGAATAAAATTCTTGTCACTCAACAAGCCCCTTAACAACCCCTGCATCCATCATAGGCATTATATGAACCCCGCCAAAGCCGAGTTTCTTTGCCTCTTTCATTATGTCTTTTGCAAGCTTTATGCCTGCGCCAGGGTCCTTCTTTATCTTATCCATAAAAGCATCTGGAATCGCTATTCCGGGCACTTTTGAGAGCGCATCCGCCATTTTGCGGTCTTTTACAGGCAAAATTCCGACAAGCACCTTCTCGCGGCAGGATATTGCTTTTGCAAACTTTCTTAGCAGCTTTTTGTCAAACACTGCCTGAGTCTGGGCAAAGTCAGCGGATTTCATCTTTTTCTCAAACTTTGCAACTTCTGCCTCAAGAGGGGTCGCGTTCGGGTTTACTGCAACCCCGACCCAAAAATCAAGCGGCTTGTCAAGGGGCGCACCTAAAAAGTCCACACCCTCTGCAAGCTTTGTCTTGATAATCTCTGCAAGTATAGTTGAATCTGCCTCAAAAACAGGCTTGATTCCTTTCTGCACATAATCGCCTGTCAGGACAAGAACATAGCGCACTCCCGCGGCATAAGCACTAAAAAGGTCAGACTGTATTGCCTCGAGGTTGCGCGCCCTGCATGTTATCTGGTATATTGGCTTATGCCCGTGTTTTCTTGTAAGAAGCGCAGGAAGAAGCCCGGACATAAGCGGCTTTCCAAGAGGGTTGTCAACAATATTTACTCCGTCAACATCCGGCAGGGCAGAAAGAAATTCCTTCATCTTCTCTGTTTTAGCCCCGTGCGGCGGGTCAAGCTCGGTTGTGACTGAAAACTTGGTTTCAAACGGCACAACACCTTTGCTCCCTGCTTCTGCCCCTTCCTTCAGGCGCGGGACATACTTTTTTGAAAGGGATGTACCGACAAAAAACCCTGTGTTTGCACTCTTCTTTTTTGAATAATACTTTTCCATGCCTGCGGTCTTTTCAAACAGCTCAAGCATTCCGTCTTTCTCAAGCGCCTTGTATGCATCAGCCCATGCGCAGATGCCGCCCATTTCGCAGCGCCCGTCATGGACTGCGCCGCATGGACCGTTCTTTATGTTTTTCGGGCAGCGCTTTGATGCTTCGTAAAGGACGTCTTCCATGAGGTATAAGTAGTACATATTGATTTTAATTGGTTTGGGTAGCAATATCTTCCAAAATGCAGGCTTGTATATGTACTTAAGCTTTATATTTTGAATAAAAATATGGGCTTCAATATAGGAGGTTTTTTCAAAAAGAAAGAACCTGCCACGGATACAACAACAGACGAAAGCATATATTCAGAACCTAGAAATTCCGCTCCTTTAACTGATTTAGAAGGGTATCCTGAAGTTGCGAAAATTCTTGATGAAATTTGTCCAAAATTACAAATAAGGATAAATGATGACTCCAGCAGGTACCTTTTCCATGTTGCGGGGCGTGCGTACATGATCTTATCAGAATTAAGTTCTGAAGAAAAACAATTACGAGAATTAATAAAAACAATTTGTGCTGAACCTGCCCATCTATGCGGATATGCGATTGAATCTGCATACGCTTTTGGAATAGATCCAACAATACAGGCATTGACATCACTTAAGGAAAGCGAACTCCCTCATGAATACTTGATGTCAGCAGCCCAGCTCAAGGCATTGGCTATTCCGGATAACGATATGGAAGAAATATATAAGATAGCAGGCGGAGATTGTTTGACAAAACACGCACCATTATATCCTATCGTAATCTCAAAAAACTTCGCAAGAGGTATCAAACAGATAGCTACAAATGAAAATGTCCGAGAAATAATGGCTGGAACTCAGGACCCTTTGCTTAGTTTTTGCATAACTTGTATTGCAGGACAGCCAACTAGCGGAGATGAAACCCAAAACATACCTTTCACACTAAACGCCCAATTGCCTTATTTACGCGGAACGCACGATTTAGAACAAAAACGCAAGGTCTTGCTTGGCGGAATAGTAGATATAGATTCTATTATATACGGTATCTCTTAACTGCCTATGTTTTCATTTCCAGAACAAGTTTTCCGCTTTCAACTTTTTTTGAGACAACTGAGGCCTTCTTAGGCACATTAATTATCTTGAAATAAAGCGTGTCACCGGAATATGCGCGAACCTCGACAGAGGTTCCCATCTCAAGAACATCAACATCTTCAATGGATTCTACACCGGGTGTCTTGACTTCAACCATAAGCTTTCCCGGGAGCTTGTTGAATGCCGCTTCCGGCTCGATTGTTTTTTTAGGTGCCGGGCGCGCTTTCAGAGGCGCTGTTACCTTTGCAGGTGCATTCATTTGAACAGGAGCAATTCGTGCGCCCTGATTGCGCATTGCCGTTGCAGGCACACCCCTTACAATTTTTACTGTCAACCCTGACGGGGCTTTCGCGCCTTGCGGGCGCATACCCTCGAAAAGCATCCTTTTAGTCATGTTCTGAAGGCTGTTCGCCATGCTGGCAAAAACATCTTCCATCCCATAGTCCACAACCTTGCTTCTCTTCAGCTCGTGCCCGCACTTGGGGCAGAAGCTCCAGTCATTCTCGGTGTCAATATTACACTTTTCGCATGCCATTTTATCACGATAATTCTAATGTGCCTCAATAATCAATAGTTATCAGCATGTATTCTTGGAGAATGCAGTCACCAATTTCTTCTGCATTCGACAAATCTTTCTTTTGATCAAACTATTTCTTTGCGAGCCATCATATCAATGGGTGGCGAAGGAAAGAAAAGTTTGGGTTATAACACTTTCTTCAGCATCTCAAGAGGCTCATTAGGCTTGAACTCAAATCCTTTTGATGTCAGAGATACTATCATCCAAAATACATCAGATATGCAGCGCAATGATGCAACAGACTGCACTGCCTTGCCCTGAAATATGAGTGTGTCCCCGTCATAGTCAAATGTTATCTGCTGGAACTTTGAAGGATCAAGTGTTATCTGCTGTCCTTCCGCACCGGAAATTATGATTTCCACCTTCTCCGGCGGCTTTATCTCAACCGTGTAATCAGGCATAATATACTGTTGTGTGCATCATGTTTATAAAGATAATGAAATATCATTTAATTCACACACAGGTTGCAAAAACGACAGACACAATGGTATCTCATGGACATCCTAAGCATTCTTACCGGAGACGGCGGCATACTTTCATTTCTTCTGCTAATGCTCTTCTTTTTCATCTATCCGCGCCTCATGGTACTGCAAATGACGTGGAAGCTCGAGTCCCAGCTAAAGGAACTTGAGGAATACGCTATCAAGACGCAAAACATTGTTGCAAAGCGCATCAACAAGGCTCCTGATAAAAAGCTTAAGAAACAGGTCTCAAATTTCATGAACTTCTTCATCTCAACTCCTGTTGACGTTGACCCCTACGGCATCCTGCCAAAAATAGAGCACATAATGAAGCAATCAGAGAGGCGCTTTGATTATTTTGTCAACAGCGTTGCCCCAAAAATGACTATTGTGGAAAAGGCAAACCTCAAGTTCGGCATCATCGGAGCCCTCGGGGTAAACCAAATATACAAAGTCGTGCGCCATTTTGTCATCACAATAAAAAAGACCAACAACCTTCAGCTTGCAATGATTCTGCAGATGTCAATGCCAATGCTCATGAAACTTGCAAAAGCGAATGTAAAGGCAACGCAGGCATTCCTGCACGGCATCCCGATAGGTGATGCAATAGGCCCGATAATCGCGGCAGGATATAAGACAAAAGAAGGAAGCGAAATTGCAAAAGATGTCCTCTTAAGCGAAGAGAAGATTTCCGGCAAAAAAGTTTTTGTTATGAAGTCAAAAGGCCCCGGCGGAGCCCTCGGGGAACTCGGCCACGCTGTCGAAAGAATCCATAAGAAGAACAAGATAGACTACATAATTACAATTGACGCTGCAGGAAAACTGGAAGGTGAGACAACAGGAGATGTTGCAGAAGGTGTCGGCGTGATGATGGGCGGCATAGGTGTCGAGCGCTCACAGATAGAGAATGTTGCAGTAAAGCATGACATTCCGATGGACGGCATAGCAATAAAGATGTTGCCAAACGAGGCATCAATCCCTCTTAGAAAAGATATTTACAAATCAATATCAAAAGCAAACTCGGTTCTCGAGCGCCTTGTAAAAGAAAGCAAGGCAAAAAAGATTCTGGTAATCGGTGTCGGAAACACATGCGGAATCGGCAACACCAAAAAGTCTCTTGCAGGGCTTGAAAAGAAGCTTGCACCGATATGGAAAAAGCAGAAGAAAGAAGACGACGAAGAGAAAAAGAAAGAGAAGAAGTGGTTCTAGTTCTAATATCTTCTTATCAAACCAGTTTTTGGCGCGCAGATACAAATATAAATCTCCTGATATAATATTTGCCATTCATTAGTGGTGATATTATTATCAAAATGCTCTTCCTTCCGTCAACAATAGGGATGCACGAAATATACTTCCGCGAAGTTACAAAGTATCTTAAAGGCAAGTTTAAAGACGAGAACGAGGACCTAATAACAGAAACGTTCCTTCCAATCACGCTGGAGCAATACCAGAAAGAGGGCTTAACTCTGGAAACATACACAGAGCAACTTAAAGAATACCTTGATAAAGGCGATGAAGAGTATATGCTCGTATCCCTGTCAAACGGGGGAAATGCGTTATTAGATGCTGCTCTTGAGTGCGATAAGGTAAGGGCATCAGTATTCTGCGATTTTGTGGGTGACTGGGAATATCAGGACCTGCTCTTCAAATCAGCAACATATGCATTCGGGCTGATTCCTGACCGTCTTGAATTTCTTAAAGACAGTATAGGAGGATGGGATTTCACAATAAAGAAGATGTTAGACCCCATGTTTGATCACACAGAAAGGGAAAAACTCTATCAGGAAGTTGTTGATGTGACAAAAGATCATGGCGGAGAAGGCCTGATAAATGCTCTGAAGAACTTGAAAAACCACACATCCGGCAAAAAAAATATTGAGAAATTAAGAACTCTTTCAGAAAAAAAGAACATGGATGTATATTCTATTGAAGCATCGGAATCAAAGGACACAGGAAAATACTTTGATGCTGTTGGACGCCCCGAAATAATTAGAATGGCAGTAAAAAGCAAGCATCTTATTCCGCTTCAGGAACCGGAAAAATTAGGCGAAGTATTATACAATTTATATCACGACACCATACAACGTTGCGATTCTAAAGAGCCAGAAGAACCATTCCCGCAAGAACAGCAAGAACACCTGCAAATTTTGTCATTGTAAACTCTGAGCCGAAAACAAATACAGATGCAATCGCAACAAAAACAAAGCCGGCAGAGTATATTGCCACGCTGTACCCCGGGTTTGGCGCAATCTCTACGCTTTTGAGGGCGAATACGGTTGCGCCCACTGAGAACAAGCCTATCAGGCATGCAATTATTGCAGATTTTCTGGATATTGCCATTGAAATGTCTGATGAGGGCAATATTACAGCAAGCATTGCAGCTACTGCGCTCGCATAAAGAATCAGGGACACTACAAACGGGTTCTCATTTGATACAACCTTGAGCAGGAAATTCACTAAAAAATATCCTATCAGCGCGACAAATGCATACAACACCCAGAGCGAAATCATAAAAGCACCCTGCTTATTTGCACGCTTGCGCTTAATAATCTTTTTTCCCAAGAGAGCGTATGGCTGAAAAACTTATCCTTCTCAGGTTCGGCGAGTTGTGGCTCAAGTCAGAAAGCGTGAAAAAGCGCTTTCTCACCATACTCCAGAGAAACATCAGGGCGCTGCTTGATTCTGAGAAAATAAAACACTCCTTCGGGGCGTCAAGAACGCGGTTTTTTATAGAAACAGAAGAGCAGGAAAATGCAATTCCTGTGCTTCAGAGGGTGTTTGGCATATCCTCGCTTTCACCTGTCACAAAAACAGATATAAACGGGCTTGAAAGCCAAGTGCTTTTGCTTGCAGAAACATTCAAAAAAACAGATACCTTTGCTGTGCGCGCAAAGCGCGAGGGAACGCACTCCTTTACAAGCCAGGAGCTTGAGCGCAATCTCGGTGCGCTTGTTGTCGAAAAGTTCGGGCTCAAGGTGAACCTGACAAAGCCGGACAAGACAATACATGTCGAGGTGCGAAATAATGACGCTTATGTATATACAGAAGTAATTCGGGGCGCTGGCGGGCTTCCTTTAGGCGCAGAGGGCAAGGTTCTGGGCATTCTTACAAAAGATAAAAAATCCCTTGCAGCAGTGTGGCTGATAATGCGCAGGGGTGCGCGGGCGATACTTATCCTTTCTGAGACTGGCGCAGAAAAGTATGTTGAAGTGCTCAGGAAGTTTGACCCGCATATAAAAGTCGCTGAGGACACGAATCTTTTGGATATCGCAGAGGAATATAATGCAAAAGCAGTTGTTGTACCAGAACAGCTTGAGGATGTCGGAAAGTATGCTGATGCAGAAAAGATAAGGCCGCTTGCTGTTTTCAGGCCGCTTGTCGGGATGAGCGACGAAGATGCAACTAAAATTTTAAGCAGGTACAAAAATCATGAAACCTCTATGAGACTCCGCCTAAAGGACAGGGTTTGATTGGTTCGGTTTCAAGATCTCCAACCGGCAACTCCGCCTTTTCAGGAGGAGTTTCAACGGTTGTAGATGACTGCCTTTAGGCAAAAGATGGTGAACTTAAAATTGAAAATAACTCACCGAAACAAAGACGCATAACGGTGGAACCAATTAAAAGAAAAACAGATATCCATAAGCGAATAATAAAGCCACTCTCACTCATTCTTATCGTACTGTTGGCAATCCTGATATCCACATCAACAGAAACAGACAAGTCTGCCCCCCACATCACACGCAACCCCGCAGTAGCAGGCACATTCTATCCTGCATTAAAAACCGATCTGGAAAATACAATCAATACATACTACGAAAATGCAAAAGACAGCGCTCCAAAAGGCGTGCGTGCAATAATCGCACCACATGCAGGATACACCTATTCCGGACAGACTGCCGCTTATGCATACAAAGGCATACAAGGCAAAGAAACAATACTCTTGCTTGCTCCAAGCCACCACATTTACTTCCACGGTGCATCAATCGCAAATGTCACTCATTACAAGACCCCTCTCGGCGAAATAAAACTATCAGAAAAAACAGGCAGCATAAAAGAAGACCTTAACAAAGCAGGCCTCCTTTACACAGAAAAAGATCCGCACAAAAAAGAGCACGCAATTGAGGTACAACTACCCTTCCTACAGAAAACTCTCAGAGACTTCGAGATAATACCTATACTGATTGGCGGCGCCACAGACTACAGAAGCCAGATAAAAATCGCAGAAATCCTGAACAGGTATGCAGACAAAAGCACACTGATAATTGCAAGTTCAGATTTCACCCACTACGGTCCGCAATACGGCTATGTACCATTCACAGAGAACAAAGAAGAGAACATAAAAAATCTGGACTATGGCGCAATTGAGCACATAGAAAAAAAAGACCCTGAAAGCTTCCACAACTACATCCAGAGAACCGGTGCAACAATCTGCGGCAGCAAGCCCATAACCATACTCCTTGAAATGATTCAGGAAAGCAAACCTGACCTGAGAGGCGAACTCCTGCACTATGACACATCCGAGCGCATCGCAGGCGACTACACAAACTCTGTAAGCTATGTATCCTACGTATTCTACAAAGATGACAGTCTAAACAAAGAAGAACAGGAATATCTCACAACACTTGCAAGAGACACACTTGAATCATACCTGAAAGACGAAAAACCTGAAATTAATGAGGATGCACTGCCTCTAAAACTTACAGAAAAGAAAGGCTGCTTTGTAACTTTAAAAAAAGACAGCCAGCTAAGAGGATGCATCGGTCACATATTCGCACAGAAACCCATCTACCAATGCGTAATTGACAATAGCATCAGCGCAGCAGTACACGACTCCCGCTTTAGCCCGATTACCTACGGCGAACTTGACGACATTCATATCGAAGTATCTGTATTATCTACACCCCAGCCTCTTGAATTTGCATCCTATGAAGACCTTCTCGATAAACTGACACCTCTTGAAGACGGAGTTGTCATCAGCTACGGTTTTCACAAATCCACTTACCTCCCACAGGTCTGGGAACAACTGCCGAACAAAGAAGAATTTCTCACAAGCCTCTGCAAAAAAAGCGGCGCACCAGGCGACTGTTGGAAAAAGGAAAATGTGAAAATAGAGACATATCAGGCACAGGTATTTTGGGAATGAACACAAAAAAGTTTTACACATACAAAGAAACTGGAATAATCACTCCACACCATCTTTTTTCATAAACTCACGAAACTCTTTTTCTCCAAGCGATTTTACTTTTCCTTCTTTTATTTCAGAAAGCCTTCTTTCAGCAGTCTTCATGTCCTCTGCATCAGCAATGTCTTCAAAATCGCTATTTCTTTCTTTTGCCACCATGCATTTAATCCTCTGCAATGTTTATGAATGCAGTTTGTGTTTTCGTCCAAACCCCCGCCACCAAGTGAATCTTTATATTGATTTTACTACAATAATGCGCTATCCGTGGCGCATGTTCTTTCTTGCAGGAATCCGGCGCCGAATATATGTTCACACAAAAGGTGATTTAGTGGCTGACGAAGCTGTTTTGAATAAGATACGCGCAGCAGAAAAGAAAGCAGAAGATATTATTGCTGCTGGCGAAAAAGAAGCTGAAAAGATTGTCATCGAGGCAAAAAGGAATTCTGTAAAGCTGCTTGAGGAATCTGAAACAAAGATTAATGAGCAAGAAGAAGGAAAAATAAGCAGCGAGACCTCAAAAATACAGAAAAAGAAAGCAGAAGAGATAGATTCTGCAAAACTAAATGCAGAAAACCTTCGGAACAAGTCTTTGAAAAATGTTGCAAAAGCAGAAAAGTTTCTTTTCGAAAAGTTTCTTGGCGCGATAAGCAAGTAAAATTTCAAGCAGGCGCCCTGCCTGCCCGGACAACTTCGTCTTGCGCATTATTAATAAACGCAAATAGGTACCTCAGATGTTTAAAGCAGAAAAAATGACACTTGTGACCATTGCAGGCACAAAAAAGCAGATGCCAAATGTCGTAGGCCCGCTTCACGACATGAATCTTTTCCATATAGAAGACGGAGCATTCGGGGCATCTGAAGAAGGTGGATTCGATATTGCCGCGCCCATGGCTGGTGCGCCCGAAGTCTCAGAGGCTCTTGTCAAAACGCGCTCAGTCATGTCGCATCTTGGAATAAAAACAAACGCGCCTGCTTCAGGCAAAAAGAAAACAGACTCCCTTGAAGGCTTGCAAAAAAACATTGCATCCCTTGAAGAAAAAATACTTGCAATCAGTGAAAAATCCAAGAAGCTTGAAGACCAGTCTTCTCAAATAACATCTATTGTTTCTGAACTTGAGCCGCTTTCCGGCATCAATCTTGATGTTGCCGCGTACTCTGAATATAAGTCATTGTCTGTTTTTGTCGGCCGCGTTTCAACAACAAAAGGCTTAGAAGACAAGCTGTCCGGCTGCTCAAAAAACCTTGAAATTTATTCTTCAGAACAATGCGCAAAGCCAACAGTCGCTGTTTTTTGCGATAAATCATCATCTGATGATGTACGCAGGATTTTGGCAGAACATGATTTTTCTGAAATAAGCACAAAAAATGTGTGTGAGTTTCACGGAAAGCCAGCAAAGCTTCTTGCTGCTCTTTCCTCAAAGGCCTCTGACATTAACAAAAAGAAAGCAATCCTGAAAAGCCTCACAGAGCGGCTTGCAAAAGAGTATTCCGGATACCTTGCGCAAAACACAGGCATGCTTGAAGCAGAGTCAGAAAAACTGAACGCACCCCTGAAGTTTGCCTCAAGCAAAAACGCTTTTGTGGCATCAGGCTGGATTCCTGCAAAAAAATATGCTGAATTTGATGAAAAGCTAAAAGCCACTACAAATGATGCCATTTTCATAAGCAGGGAAGACAAGGATTTTGAGGACGCGCCTGTGTCCCTGACTGATCCAAAAGCGGTAAAGCCATACGAATTTTTCCTTGACCTTTATTCCCTGCCCAAATACACTGAAATAAACCCTACATTCTTTATGTTTCTTACATTTCCGCTTTTCTTTGGTTTCATGCTTGGTGATTTCGGCTACGGGCTGCTCACGCTTGCAATTTTCCTTATTTTACGCAACAAAATACCGCCCATGAAAAACCTCATGACCGTCCTGTGTTTTTCGTCGATTTCAACAATCATTTTCGGCCTTGCATACGGAGAATTCTTTGGTTTTGAGGAGCTCGGAGGATATCATTTGCCGCATCTTTTAAGCCGCGTACATGGGGCGGAATCGTTATTTACTATATCTATTCTGCTTGGTTTTGTTCATGTAAATATTGGTTTCATAATAGGATTTTTCAATGCACTGAATATGCACGGATTGAAGCACGCAGTCCTTGAGAAAGCAAGTTGGATTTTACTTGAAGTAAGCCTGATCAATAGCATGTCTGTAGTTCCCATAATACTCCTATCAAATCCCCTGTATAATTTTATGCCTATTACAGCAGGCTATGCCCTGCTCGCCGCATCAATACTCATGATTGGAAAAGGGGAAGGAATTAAAGGAGTGCTGGAGCTTCCGTCAATTGTGACAAACATACTGTCCTATGCGCGCCTTATGGCTGTCGGGCTTGTGTCAGTCATACTTGCAGTTGTAGTAAATGAGAACGCAACAGCGATGTTTCATTCAGGCCCTATTGGCATGGTATTTGCAACACTGGTATTTGTTGCAGGCCACACAATTAATATACTCCTCGGGCTGATGAGCCCGTTCATTCACTCAATGCGTCTTCACTACGTTGAATTTTTCCTGAAATTTTACCACGGAGGGGGAAAGAGATATATGCCTTTCGGCTCAAAGAAGGCGCTATAGAACAATATTTGTAGAATATAAAGGAGGAATAACTATGGCTGAACAAGCAGGACTTATAGCAATCGGAGCTGGTCTCGCAATAGGCATTTCAGCATTGGCTGCGGCAATCGCAGAGAAAGACATCGGTGCTGCCGCTGTCGGTGCAATGGCTGAAAAAGAAGAGCTTTTCGTGAAAGGATTGATAATGACTGTCATTCCGGAAACAATTGTGCTCTTTGGCTTTGTGATATCGTTTTTGATTATAGGAAAGATGTAGGCGATCCCGTAGGCAACAATAGTGGTCAGTAGACACTAAAGCAAACAATATTTTATGCGGTGTATTCTGGCTGCGGCCTACTATCAAAGAGATGTTAGAGTGACCCTTGAAAATGTATCAGATGAAATAATTTCAATAGTAAAAAAAGAAGCAGATGGAATAAAAAATGCTGCCAAAAAGGAAGCAGAAGGCATTATGCAGTCTGTAAATGAAAGCATCGAAGAAAAACAAAGCTTCGCAGGCAGGCAAACTCAGAACGTAGTTGAAGCTATGGCAAAAAA
>JAIVYS010000009.1:0-15792 GCA_048635325.1 Candidatus Bathyarchaeota archaeon | reverse complement strand
GAAAGGCCTTCAGGCGCACTTCTTAGCACAACCATCAACCAGCTTGCAATGAGAGGCATAATTCACAAGTACCCCTTTTTACGGGACACTGAAAAAGGATTGATATCCCAGGCAGAGCACACTGTGATTGTTGCAGAGGAGCCGATAGTGACCACAAAATGAAAAGGAATAACAATTATATAATTGCGCCAACACAACTACTTTATGCCAAAAACAGCTAAAAAGAAAAAAACAACTCTTGTCCTTTGTATTGACAGGGATGATGATTTGGGAGTGAAGGTGGGGCTGTCAGGCCCTGTAATTGGCAGGGAGAAAAACCTTCTTGCAGCAAACAAGCTTGCCCTTAAGGATCCTACAGATTCTGATGTCAATTCTATTTTCAAGGCAGTGCAGGTACTAGACAAAATAAAGAGCAAAGGCCCTGCTGAAATTGTTACAATAACAGGAGATTCCGATGTCGGGATTACATCTGACCGCAAAATAGCATCAGACCTTGAAAAAATTCTTTTAAAATATGATGTGACAGAGGCAGTGCTCGTGACAGACGGTGCAGAAGACGAGTATGTTTTGCCAATAATCAAGTCAAAAATCAATGTCGTATATCCTGAAAAAATCATAGTCCGCCAAAGCCAGCAACTCGAAAGCATGTATTATGTGGCATATGATTTCATTATGTCTGTGCTTGCAGACCCAAAGGCATCGCGCCTTTTTATTGGGCTGCCGGCTATCGCATTAATAATATATGCGTTTCTTGGGGCTGCGGGATTTCAGCTCATAGTCGGGGTGGTTGGAACGTACTTGTTTGTAAAAGGGTTTCAGCTTGAAAGCTTTTTGGAAGGGGCATATATTGAGGCAAGCACAGCATTTAAGACGCGCAAGTCCTCTTTTTTCATGTATTTTTCAGCAGTTGTGCCGCTCATAGTCGGGCTTGCAAACGGCTATAAAGCTGTTTCTGGCACAAGCTCTATGCCTCTCTATATTTCTGCAAGCGCATTTTTGAATGAGTCAATAATCCTATTCTTTTTTGTGGCTGT
The DNA here is from genome assembly GCA_048635325.1 of Candidatus Bathyarchaeota archaeon. Classification (GTDB taxonomy): domain Archaea; phylum EX4484-52; class EX4484-52; order EX4484-52; family B79-G9; genus JAFCBV01. The sequence goes on along the minus strand of JAIVYS010000009.1, from coordinate 14,758 downwards.
GCTGGTCGGCCTTGGAAAAACCCTTGGCATGAAAAAGCGCCCGCTCTCAAGATATCTGACATACTTCAGCCTGTCATTTTCTATTGCGTGGCTAACCTATGAAATAACAAGGTTTCTTTTAAGGGAAACTGCAAGCTACATATATATCATGTATGCGCTTGTTGCCAGCGGTGCCCTGATATTTATTAGCTCTGTTTTTGAAAAGAAGACAAAGAAGAAATGATTAGGACGACAAAGGGTTTATATTTTTTTCAGTTGAATGTAGAGTGCGGGTCGGTAGTCTAGTTGGCTATGACGTCGCCCTTACATCGCGCAAATCGAAGATTTGTTGGATTATTCCATTGCGTGAAAGAACGGCGAAGATCGGCGGTTCAAATCCGCCTCGACCCACCATGTTTTGTCTGGTGAATACATGCTGTCTTTAGAGCAGGGAATTTTTTTGGTAAAACAGGCAAGAAAGGCTATCGAGTATCAACTAAATAAAAAAACAGCACCCGAGTTTCCCAAAGACGATTGGCTCTCTTTAAAGCGCGGACTATTTGTGACACTTCACACATTTCCAGAAAAAGAGCTTCGGGGCTGCATAGGGTTTTCTGAACCGTGCTTTTCAATCAGGGACGCCATCATGCGCGCTGCTGTCGCAGCAGCAGTGGAGGATCCGCGCTTTGCCCCGTTAAAAGATTCTGAACTTGACAAAACAATTGTGGAAGTTTCTGTCCTGACACTGCCGAAAAAAATAGAGGCCTCAACTGAGAAAGAAATTTTGGAATCCATAACACCAGAAGTTGACGGGCTTATACTTGAGCGGAACAACTCAAGCGGATTGTTTCTTCCGCAGGTCTGGGATGAATTGCCTGAAAAGAAAGAATTTTTGGGGCAGTTGTGCTATAAGGCAGGAATTTCTGATAAAGATGCATGGTGCGCAGAAGGCACAAAATTATACAAGTTCTCTGTTCAGGCGTTTGAAGAGAAAACCCCCCGTGGTGTTGTGGCTGCAAAAGATGTTGGTGCATAGCAGGCACAGGACATAAATATAAGATACACATTTAAATATCTCTTTTCAGAAACATAGTTTATAAAAACCTTCTGCAATCATATAAATGCATATATACCTGAGATAACAAAGTATACAAAGTGTTGTATTCAGTCAAAGACAACCCACAATATATTGTATGTTATAGGTTTTTCCGTGAAATGTACGTACTGTTCTCATTCAGACACCCGCGTGGTTGACTCGCGCGAGACTCTGGACCTTGAAGTCACAAGAAGGCGCAGGGAGTGTGAGAAATGCAAAAAGAGATTCACCACATACGAGCGCGTTGAGACAGAGAATATTCTTGTGCAAAAGTGCGATGGCACAAGGCAGGCGTTTGACAGGGACAAGATAAAGCGCGGCATAACCCATGCTTGTGAGAAGCGCTCTATCAGTGCAGGGACTATAGAGAAGGTTGTCCAAAAAATTGAGTCGCGCATAAGGAGCCGCGGAAGAAACGAAGTAACAAGCAAGGCTATCGGCGAGCTTGTGATGAAACACCTTAAAAGATTAGACGATGTAGCATACATACGCTTTGCTTCGGTGTACCGACAGTTTACAGATGTTGCCTCTTTTGAAAACGAGATTAAGGCGCTCCAGGAATAGCAATTTTTAAGAAGTATCCAGACAGGGGGTTTTTTAATGGAATATTCAGCTATAACAAAAATAAAAAAGCGTGATGGCAGAGTCGTGAATTTTGACAAAAAAAAGATTGTTGAAGCAATTTTCAAGGCAGCAAGCTCTGTCGGTGGAAAAGACCGTGCTTCTGCTGAAGAGCTTGCAGGCCGTGTTGTGGCTGTTATAGATTACCAGCATGACGGGAAAAGCACACCTTCTGTTGAAGGAATACAGGACATTGTCGAGCGCGTGCTCATAAAGGCAGGCCACGTCAAAACAGCAAAGGCGTATATTCTTTACAGGCAGCAGCAAAAGAAAGTGCGGGAAATGAAGTCCGCTGTACTGGATGCGCAAAACATAATCAATGAATACCTTGATCAGGCGCACTGGAACGTTAATGAGAACAGCAACGAGGCATATTCTTTTTCAGGGCTCATGCTGCACACTGCCGGAAAAGTGATTTCCGCATACACCCTGACTGAAATATATCCGGAATATGTCAGTGCAGCCCACAAGGACGGCAGGCTACATATACATGATTTGACGCACGGCTTCATCGGTTATTGTGCAGGCTGGTCTCTCAAGAACCTTCTTCTCATGGGCTTTGGAGGCATACAGAATAAGGTTGATGCAAAGCCTGCAAAGCACATGGATGTCGTCATATCGCAGATGGTGAACTACATGGGATGCCTGCAGATGGAATTTGCAGGTGCGCAGGCATTCTCAAGCGTTGACACGCTTCTTGCCCCTTTTGCGCGCGCAGATAATATGAATTATGAAGAGGTCAAGCAGACAATGCAGAAGCTTGTCTTTTCATTAAACATTCCATCGCGCTGGGGCTCGCAATACCCGTTTACGAACCTTACATTTGACTGGGTGGTCCCAAAGGACATGGCAGGCGAAAAGGCTATTGTCGGCGGAAAGCTTCTTGACACAACATATTCAGACTACCAAAAAGAAATGGACATGATAAACAAGGCGTTTCTTGAGGTCATGCTTGAGGGTGATGCAAACGGGAGGATTTTCACATTCCCGATACCGACATACAATATAACGCGCGACTTTGACTGGGACAGCCCGAATGCAAAGGTTCTTTTTAAAGTCACCTCAAAATACGGAACCCCGTACTTTCAGAACTATGTTGGAAGCAACCTTGACCCAAGCTCAATCAGGGCAATGTGCTGCCGCCTGAACATAAACCAGAAAGAGATAATGAAAAGGCCGGGAAGCATGTGGGGTCCGGGGGACAGCACAGGCTCTATAGGGGTTGTTACAATAAACATGAACCGCGTAGGCTATGAGGCAGAGAGTGATGAGGATCTTTTCGAAAAGCTCAGGTACCTTATGAGCCTTGCCAGAGACTCTCTTGAAATAAAAAGAAGGATCATACAAAAAAATCTTGATAACGGCCTTATGCCGTATACAAAGAGATATCTTGGAACATGGAAGAACCACTTCTCAACAATAGGGCTTTGCGGCATGAATGAGTGCTGCATGAACTTCCTGAAAAAAGACATATCAACACCAGAAGGAAAAGAGTTCACAATAAAAGTGTTGAATTTCATGCGCGATGTTTTGCAGGAGTTCCAGCACGAGACAGGGAATCTATACAATCTTGAGGCAACTCCTGCTGAATCAACATCTTACAGGTTTGCAAGACTTGACAAAGAAGCGCACCCGGACATAATAACTTCCGGGAAAGATGTGCCGTTTTTGACAAACTCAACAAACCTGCCAGTTGACCACACAGATGATATCTTGGTTGCACTAGAGCACCAAAATGAGATACAGCCTCTTTACACCGGCGGCACGATATTCCACACATTCCTCGGCGAGCGCGTAAGCGATGCAGAGGCAACAAAGGCGCTTGTGAAAAAGATTGCGCACAACACGCGCCTGCCTTACTTTAGTATAACCCCTACATTCAGTGTCTGCAACACTCACGGATACCTGAAAGGCGAGCAAAGCACTTGCCCGGAGTGCGGCAAAAACACAGAGATATATTCGAGGGTTGTCGGCTACTTCAGGCCTGTCAAGAACTGGAACGCAGGAAAGCAGGAAGAGTTCAAATTCAGGAAAGAGTATCTGGAAGAAAAGGCACTCTCAAATTGCGTTGAAGCTGTGCCCTCAAAGCAGGCAAAGCCTGAAGAGATTCCTGTAGGTGTCTAGTGCATGCCAGACATCAGGGGCTTGCAGAAAACAACCCTTGTTGACTACCCCGGAAAGGTTGCCTCAACGGTTTTTCTTGGCGGCTGCAACATGCGCTGCCCCTACTGCCACAATCCAGGCCTTGTCTTCAGGACTGCTGAAAGAATTTCTGAAGAAGATGTTCTGAAGACGCTTTCTGAAAATAAGAAATGGATTGACGCAGTCTGTATTACTGGAGGGGAGCCGACAATCCAGGAAGACCTTCCTTCTTTTGCGCGAAAGCTAAAGGAATTGGGATTTCTTGTAAAGCTTGACACCAACGGAACAAATCCTGCAATGGTTGAACAGCTTCTCAGGGAAAAGCTTCTTGACTACATTGCAATGGACATAAAGGGCGCGCCGGAAGATTATGAGAAATCTTGTGGAGTTAAAGTGGATATTGATGCGGTGAAAAAGAGCACTGAAATTATCATGGAATCAAGCATTGATTATGAATTTCGAACAACAGTTGTTCCCGGATTTTTTGATGAAAACACTGCAAAGAAAATAGGAGCGTGGCTTCAGGGCGCAAAAAAGTATTATCTGCAGCAGTTCGTTGCTTCAGGGAAAATGATTGACCCGAAAATGCATGAAATTAAACCGTATTCTAAAAAAGAACGGAAGACTTTTGCTGAAATTTTAAAGCCTAGTTTTGGGGAAGTTGGAGTTAGGGATTAAAACCCATCCTTCCACATCTTCTTCGCAAGCTTCCCGGAATACATCATCTTATCAACTGCTTTGTTTGCGCTCTCTTTCTTCTTCCTGTGCCTGACTAAGAACTTATTCAACTTCTCAATCAGAATTGCCTTAAGCTCGCCTGTCAGAAGCTTTCCGCTCTTGTAATCCTCACATATCTTTGCGAGTTTTTTGTCATCTTCCTCAAAGAGTATTGAGAGCCACTGGAATGAAACGTCAACATCAGGGTTTCCGCCCTTTTGCCTGTGCTCCTCAATAGTTGGCTGGCCTCCTGAGAAAGCGTACTTATTGATTTTCTTTTTCACTGTCTTTTCATCGTCTGTGAGATATATTGCAGTTTCCTTCATGCTTGCGCTCATTTTGCCCTCCATTCCTGTAAGGGGTGGCAAAAACTTGTTGTGTATTGCCGCGGTCTTGTAGTATCCAAGGCTCTCTGCAACATCACGTTGTATTCTCCAGTAATTGTCCTGGTCTATTGCTGCCGGAATCAGGCATCGCTTATTCTCAAAAAATGTCGGTACAACCTGTAGTGTCGGGTAGAAGTTGAGCCCGATGTTTGTCTGGTTGTTAAAGCCGAAAACAGCCTTGACGGTTGAAAATGTCACTTTTTTTCCGACTTTTATTGCCATAGGATACATCTGTTTGATGTATTCTGTGTCTTTGAAAATGAATGTCCTGTCAGGGTCAAAGCCGACCGCGGCGATGTCAAGTATGTCTGCAATTGCCTGCTTCTGCACTTCGTCATATGACAACTGTGGCTTTTGCAGGAACTTCTCGTCGTCAGTGATTTCAATGTAAAGATTGACCTTGAATTTTTCCTGAAACCATTTTGTGAAAAGCAAAGGCACAAGGTGGCCTATATGCATGGCTCCGCTTGGTCCCCTGCCTGTGTAAAGGAAAAATCCTTTTCCTGATTCAAAGTCTTTCAGGATCAGGTCCATGTCCCTGTGGGAAAATGCGAAATTGCGCCTGAGAAATAGGTGCGTATCGCCTGCAAGCTCTTCAATCTTTTTCGAGAGTTTCTCTGTGAGCGGCTTTGTGCCGAACTCTTTTATGAGTCGGCCATAGTCTATATTTCCCTCAACTTCCCAGGGCGTGACTTTTGAGTTTGCCATATATATCTTCCTGTGTTTGGTTCTTTAAAAGGATTTTGTGGATTATTTTTGCCTTTCCAGTATAAATCGTTTTTCTGTTGCATCAACCAAAACATCAATGCTGTTTATTTTTGAAATGTTTTCTTTCCCGAGCATAACTGCAAATTCGGTGCAGCCCATAATTACTGTTTCTGCCCCGCGCACCATATATTTTTGGCAAATTTCCCTCACTTGCATGATGCAGCCCTGCTTGTCAACACCTTTATTGAAATCAAAAACCGCGCGCGCCAACTGCTGCAACTCATCCTCGCTTGGCTCAAAGGATTTGATGCCATCAAATCGGTATAAGCCCTCATGAATTGTATAAGGCGTGCCCAAAACAAAAACAGATTTTATTTTGGCGTCACATACAGCTTTTCTAACCTCGTTTCTTAAGTCAATAATTGGTGCATTGACTTCTTTTTGCAGCAACCCATAAAACAAATGAATGGTGTTGCACACCATTATTATGAAGTCAACACCGAAGCGATCTAATTCCCTTAGGCCAGAAACATAAGGCGCTAAATCTTCACCTGAAACAGTTTCGTGAATCAGTTCAGGGGCAGGAATGCTGTTCACAATTATTTGCGGAAAGTCTTTGTTGTTTTTAATGTATCCTGTTTCCTGAAGGCGCATAATGAGTTTGCTATAGAATTCTCCTGTTGCTTCAGGGCCTATTCCACCCAAGATTCCGACTTTAATGGTTCTGCCAAAAACAATCCCTTGTATTCATTTTTTTCACCCCCGTAATATCACCTAATTCGTATGAGTTCAACATATACTAAGTCACCACGCAATCTCTCGAGGTCCGCACAATTTGTTGATATCGGTGGCATACTCTTGTATTAATGTTGCATCAAGCATAATGTCTGTGTACTTGGAAGCGTCCTCCTCGCTCACCGCCTGAAGTTCTAGAGCTATTGCAGACTCTGCTACCTTATGCATCCTATCAGACACGTCTGCGAGCACATCATCGTATACCACTTTCATAAGTGCGCAGCGAGGCAGAGCCGTACCGGCTTTTTTGATGAGTTCAGCAGCTTCTTTGAGTTCGAACTTTGCGTCTTCCCCTTTTCCACTCATAAGATAATTGTATGCGCTTTCCATATGTTTTGCAATTTTTTCATCTCCAACATAATTTTTGTAATTTAATATCGCCATAAGATCACCTTGAATCAAAAACAACATAACTGTGTTCAAAACCATATTTAAAACTAGTGTCACAAACAACGTAATTATATAAAAGTTGACCAAAAAATACAAATTATGTCACAAATTGAAATGTCAATTGAGCGCTTTTTCAGCAAAAACCCTGATGTGCGCGAGGCAAGAAACAAGGGCCTGGTTAACCGAAGGTCTCTTGCGCGCCATATCGCGGCAGAGGAAAAAATTCCGGCAAACAAGCTTGGCGCGATAATCATGGCGCTTAGAAGAGATCCTGTTGAAAAAGACAGGCAAAAGGATTTCAAAAAATTCTTCAAAAGCATGAGGACGAGCGCAAAGGACAACATATGCGTTCTCAGCCTAAAAAACACGGATTCTGTTATCGAAAAAACAGCGCGGCTTGTCAGGTCACTGAATCACGGGCCGAACGAGACATTCAAGATCGTGCAGGGCGCATTGTCTATGAAGCTATTTCTGGACAACTCACGACTAAAACAGGCGAAAGAATATTTCCAGCCGGGTGAAATCATTGAGGTTTACGAAAACACAGGCGAAATCAACATCACAATGCCGCATGAGGTCATAAAGACATACGGGCTGATATCGTATATTACAAGCAGGCTTGCTATAAGCAAAATAAACATTCTTGAGATACTGACATCCACGCCGGAACTTTTGATATACGTGCACCACTCAGACCTTTTGCGGGCGTACGAAGCTATAAAAAATATGTAAATTATGGTTTTTTGTGAGAATATGGCCACCGAAAAAACAGAAAAATTATCAATTTCAGACATGGCATCCTTCTGCAAAAGGACAGGCATGATTTTTCAGAACTCAGAGATTTACGGCGGCTTTTCAGGATTCTGGGACTATGGCCCGCGCGGTGCAGAGATAAAGAACAACATAAAGCAGAGCTGGTGGAACACCTTTGTGCGCTCGCGGGACGATGTATTCGGTATGGACGGCACAACCATCACCCACCCGAATGTGTGGGTGGCTTCAGGGCATGTTGATTCATTCTCAGACCCCTTGGTTGACTGCAAAAAGTGCCGCTCGCGCCTTCGGGCAGACCACATAGTTGAAGATACCCTAAAGATTTCTGTAAACGGCATGGGGCTTGATGCACTTGACGAATCAATAAAGGAGAACAAAATAAAGTGCCCTCTCTGTGGCGGAGACCTCACAGACGCGCGGGCATATAACCTAATGTTCAAGACAAATGTCGGGCCAATTGATGACGAGAAGTCAATAGCGTACATGCGCCCTGAGACTGCGCAGCTTATGTTTGCAAACTTTCGCCTGATAGCCGACGGAATGCGCGCACGCCTTCCCTTTGGCATCGCGCAGATGGGTAGGGCATACAGGAATGAGATATCACCGCGTGACTTCCTGTTCCGCAGCCGCGAGTTTGAGCAGATGGAGATTGAATACTTCATACGCCCGGACACTATAGATGACTGCAAACTGCTTACAAAAGAAATGCTTAAACAGAAAGCACTTTTTCTTTCTGCGGCAGCGCAGGACGAGAAAGGCGAGAAGCACGCTGAAATGACATTCGGTGAGGCCCTGAAAGAAAAAATAATCGTTAACCCGCATCTTGCATACTGGCTGATACTTGAGTACAACTGGTTTACAGGGCTTGGCATACGCCCGGAGAACCTGAGGATGCGCCAGCACAAAAAGTCAGAGCTTGCCCACTACGCAGTCGGGTGCATTGATATTGAATACAACTTCCCGTTCGGCTGGAAGGAGATTTATGGCCTTGCTGACAGGAACACATTTGACCTCGACCAGCACATAAAGAACTCGAAAAAAGACCTTTCTCTCTTTGATGAGGAACTGAAAAAAAGGGTTGTCCCGCGCGTTGCTGCAGAGCCGTCGCAGGGCGTTGACAGGGCATTTCTTGCATTTATGTTTGATGCATACGACAAGCCGGAAGCAGACCACACAATACTTCACCTGCACCCAAAGCTTGCGCCTGTAAAGGTTGCTGTTTTTCCTCTTATGAAAAAGGACGGCCTTGGTGAAATGGCACAAAAAATCCATGATTCCCTAAAAGAAACAGTCGTGTCGTTCTATGACGCTGCCGGAAGCATTGGCAAAAGATACTACCGGATGGATGAAGTCGGCACTCCGCTCTGTGTGACAGTTGACTATGACAGCCTGAAAAAGGATGATGTAACTTTGCGCGAGCGAGACACAGGAAACCAAATCCGTGTAAAGGTCTCAAAGCTTGAGGGCGCGATAAAGAATATTCTTGCAGGAAAAGCAAAACTTGAGGATTTCGGGGATTTTATCAACTGATTCTTGTGTAATAATGATTTCAACAAACGAAATGCGCCAACTTGAAAGCGAAGCCCTGAAGAAAGGCATCACAACTCTCCAGCTTATGGAAAACGCAGGGGCGAACTGCGCAAAAATTCTGGATGAAGAAATTTCACTGAAAAACAAAAACATTATTGTCTTTTGCGGTACCGGAAACAATGGCGGTGATGGTTTTTGTTTTGCAAGGCATGCATCTATTCTGGGAGCAAACGTTTCTGTTTTCCTTGTGAAAAAATCTTCTGAAATCAGGACAGATGATGCTAAACGGAATTTCAAAATAATCAAAAATTACGGTCTTGAAATATTTGAAGAAACTATTTCTGAATACATATTTCAAAAAGCGGATATTATTGTTGACGCGCTTCTTGGCACAGGCGCAAAGGGCGCGCCAAAAGAACCATACAAATCAGCGATAGAGAAGATAAACTCTTCAGATGCACTAAAAATGTCAATTGATGTTCCAAGCGGGGTTGATGCAGATACAGGCGAATGTCCTGGCATTACAGTCAACCCAATATTACAATATGCCTGCATGATATAAAAACCGGGTTGAATGAAAAGTCTTGCGGGAGGATGAGGATTGCGCCTTTAGGGCTTCTGCATGATTGTTGAATATAAATAGCATGCAGCGGCAACCATCCTAAAAATGCCTGTGAAGAAAGCTATAAAAATACGCAGGATAAACCTCTGTCTAGTGCTCAAAAGGGAGATTTTATGAAAAAAATACTTGTTATTGGAACCGGCGGAACAATAGCTGCTGTCAAGACAAAAGACGGCCTTCGTCCGGCATACGATATAAACGAACTCATTTCATTCTTTCCTGAAACAAAAGAACTTGCAGACCTCGATGGAAAAACCCTCTTTACTCTGGATAGCACAAACATGCAGCCGCATCACTGGAGCGAGATAGCTGATGAGATAGGAAAACAATACGACAAATATGACGGGTTTGTGATTACGCACGGCACAGACACAATGCCGTATACAGCGTCTGCATTGTCTTTCATGTTAAAGAACCTCGGAAAGCCGGTTGTATTGACTGGAAGTGTGGAGGCGGTAGGTGAAGAAAGTGATGCGAAACAGAATTTTATTGACTCTGTAATCGTGGCCTCATCAGGCATAGGCGAAGTATGCGTTGTATTTCACGGCAAGATTATCCGGGGCTGCAAGGCAAGAAAAATTACGAATGAGGCAACAAAAATAAACAATGACGGGCTTGATGTTTATTCAAGCATAAATTTTCACATTATCGGTGAAATGCTCGGGACTCTTGAAGAAAATGGAAAGAGGAAAAGCAAAATAACTGTGGAAAAAATAACGAAAAACAAGGGGGCTCTTGAGATTCTTTCAGAGGCAGATAGTGAAAAAATACTTCTTGTAAAAATATACCCGGGATTCAATCCCCAAGTATTCGACAAATTAAAGGATTTCAATGGAATCATTATAGAGGGCTTTGGCCCGGGAAACATACCGTATCTTGAAAACTCGCTTATAGGCAAAATAGAAATGCTTTCAAAGGAAAACGTCCCTGTTTTTATAACAACCCAGAACCCGTTCGGCGAGGCAGACCTTACTATTTACGAGGTCGGCCAGAAGGCACTGAAAGCAGGAGCAATCTCATGCAAGGACATGACAAGCGAGACCGCGCTTGTTAAGCTCATGTGGATTCTTGGAAACTTTGGCAAGGATGCAAAAACAGTAAAAGAGCTTATGCAGAAGAACTTTGTCGGGGAGATTCGGGAATAGTTTGCTGTTTTCTCACGGCCGCACACGCCTCACAACATAATATGTTGCGTCTCCTTCTTCATCAACGACTGCAAGAAGCGCTTTCGCCCGTATGTTCTGCGACAGGCGCACATACCTCGACCATTCCTGATAGCTCATGGTGTGGTTCTCAGGGACTGCGTGCACATTATACTTTGTGTGCTCTTTTGTCTCCTTTGAGCCTTCCTTGTAAGGATTGACGCCGCGGTCATAGACGCGAAAGTGCGTGCCGAATTTGAAGCCGGACTTGACTATAAAGCCCCGGTTCCTTAAATCATGGTACACAGTGTACTTTTGTGGGAACTCGCTGTCAACTTCTGTGCAGAGCTTATAGAAAGCGCCAACAGATATGCTCTTCTTTTTGACTTTAAGGTCTATAAAGCCACGCTCAAGAAGCATCATTGTGTCTTCGAGACTGAGCTGAAGATATTTTGTCTTCTCTTCAGTTATCCACTTGCCAAAGAACTTTTCACTGAAGACGCGGCTTGCTTCAGTTTCATTCCAGATTACAGCCTTGTTTTCAAGAAAATCCGCAGTTGCCATGATATTGTCTGCGCGCGGTTTTTCTGTTTTTTGTATTTCTTTTGAACCTGCTTTCTTTTTCTTCATAAAAACACCTCCACTCCGCTCATCTGCACCCCTGCATAGAGTGAATAACTCTTATTGCAGGCGGTACGGCGGTTGGATAAACAGTAAATGGTGGGACCGGCGTGATTTGAACACGCGACACCTGGATCTTCAGTCCAGTGCTCTCCCGAGCTGAGCTACGGTCCCGTTAATGAGTGTGTCGAGACGAACAGCGCCTTTAAACCTCACTTGCTGTGTTTTTAGCCCTAAATTAAAGATTTCGAGGCTACAACAAATATTGTCCCCTGTAATTTTTAAATAGGTACTTTATGTTCTTCTTTATTGTCTTTGTTGTCTGGTCGGTAGAAAATCTTTTCCAGAACCCACGCATAAACCCATGTAAGCGGTGCAAGCAGAAATGCCCTGAAAAACTCAAGTATGGCAAAAATGCTGATTGCCATAAGAAGAGGATACCAGTTCAGAAGAATTGACAAAAGAGTCTCTATATATTCTGTGTCTACAGGACTTTCAAGGACCTGTTCACCCATTCTGGCGTCTATTTCGCTTTTTGCTGCGCTGTCAATCTCCTGCAGGCGTGTGTCAATTGCGTTTTGGCATGCTGCCTGCTGGTCAGAGGTCATGCCGTCAAGGTTTTGCGACACTGCAATCTGCACAGACGCCTCTATGTTTTCTATCCATGCATAGCTTGCCTGCCTCTGCTGCTCAAGGGCAGCATGTGTAATATTATTCATGTCTGAGACACCCATTCCTGTAATATCCTTTAGCAGGGAGTCGACCTGGCTGTTGCTGTAGGCTGGATTTAAAAATAGTGTGTAAAAAACTGCAAATGCCGCAGCAAGATTCAAAATGAGTATTGCAGTTCCTGTAACTTTTTTTGCAATTGAGGGTGCGCTTACTTTCTTATATAATTCCATTTCCCGAAATGACAAGTGCATTGCAATGAATATTGACGTGATCATTGCTGCAGAGAATACAATCGACTGAATAGAAATCCCTATAAAATAAATCACGAGCGGGGCTACCAGAACAGGAGCGAGTATAAGTTCGGGCGCATACTCTTTTTTAGACGTCGAATAAAGCGATGCTGCTGCATAGGCTAATGGAATCACTGCTGCTGCAAGCAAAAGAAAGTATATGTTTATCGGAACAGAGTCTCCGGTTCCGGTGAAAAGCGAAAGTGAAAGAAGGGTGTCTTTTGTAATCCCTGAAGATGCAATAAGAATAGAGGCAATGCACATGGACAAGAATATGAGTATGAATGCATCTCTTTTATGGAACAAATAATCACCTTTTAAATGAACGGGGCTTTGCGTAGCTGTATTTTTTCGTTGACTCACGAGCCTTCCGTTTTTTCAGAACATTTTCATGCATTTTCGAAACCTTTTTTTTCAGCGAGCCAATATGTTTTTTTACCGGGTGTTTTTCATCGTTTTTCAGGGCGTATCCCTTGCCTAGTTGATAACCCCCTTCTTGTGGTGTCCACAGATAATAAAAGCCTCCTGCAATTACTGCAAGAACAACAAAGATGCCCAAAATTATTTTTGTCGTTTTGGACGACCCATCTATGTCGGCTTGATTGTCTGCGAGAATTATGCGAATGTCAGACACGATGTCTGAAATTTCCTTTTGTTTGGCGTATGCCTCAAAATAATCCCCTTCAGACATTGCCTGCTCTGCTTCTTCACACAGTTCGCGTATTCTGTCAAGCTTGCGTTCTGTAAGGTTTCTCTGGTCTTCGGGCGCATCTTTCATAACATTGCGTATTTCTTCTTCAAGCTCATTTATGGTGTCATTCATAGACGAAAGCGTAATGTTAAGCGCATCCAGTGTTTTATTGGATGGAGAGACCTGCAAAGTGAATATTTTTTCATTAGATACGCTGGAAGAAGCTGCTTTGGCTGTGATGCTGTACTGTTTTATTGTTGCGTTTTCCGGAACTGTGATGTTTAGTGAGATATTGCTTTGCCCGTTTGCATTAAGTGAAGATGAAATCGGTGTAATGAAAGAATACCAGTTGGCCCAGGAAATGTTTGTTGGAAGGGAAAGCGTGAATGTGAGCCCGGAGATACTTGCAAGCCCGGTATTTGAGATAGTGAAATTTGCAATTGTTGAGCCGCCCTGCCCAACATTTATTAGCGTAGGCAGCGCGCTTATACTGATTTTTTTGTTCGGAACACACGTGTGGTTCACTATTGATCCATCAGGGCATGATATTGCAGTACATACATTGTTTAAACAATATTCTCCACTCAGACAAGTAGAGTCTATTGTGCATGATCGTACTGTTGGTGATGTTGTACTTCCTGATGATGAGGGAGTTGCAGGCACAGTAGTGTTTTCGCTGACAGAGAATGAGTACATATCATCTGTGTAAATCTGCACCCCGTCATATTTCACTCCAGCGCGCATTATGAGTATGAAGTTCCCTATCTGTTGTGGTGTGCATGTAATTGAAAATGTCCTGTCTACACCTGAAACGGTCCCGCCAGTGCAACCATATGCACTAGTCACATCGCTTCCGCTGACATTCAAATTATATGTCAATGTAGGATTCGTAATAAGGGTTGTGTTTGCCCCGGAAAAGGCATTAAGCGTGAGGTTGCCTGTAAATGTTACTGAAGAACCCTTCTTTGCAGAAGACGGAGTCTGGGTTCCTACAAAATACCCGCTGCCAGCTTCCAGCCACATTATGTTCAAAGACTCTGTCGTATTATACACAATCTTTGTTGTGTTGAGCGGAGAGTAAGCAGAAACATTTATTGCATAGGTGTTTGTTGCTGCGGGGGTGAATGCCATGGTTGCGCTGCCATTCTCTGCTGTTTCTGTATCTCCGCTGGTGGTAAGGCCAATGGCAGAAACCGGTGCTTTGTAAACATAGTTGGCCCCTCCGTTTGGATCTCTTACAGTTACGGTTATCTTTGGTGTTTCCCATCTGTTGTATATTGTCCTGTTCTCTTTTGTGCTTCGTGCTTTGTCAAAAGTTACGGAGATGCTGTCTGCGATATATCTTGTGATGAAAAGTGTGTCATTTTGCGTTTTTGTGTTATTGTTATATGTTGCAATTACACGAAGAACCTTGTTTCCTACGGAACTGCTTGTCCAGCTGAATGGTGCAGAATATTCACCTGCAGAGCTGGTTGAATCGTCTGTAGAGTTTTCTACTGTGCTTCCAACAAGGGATATATTTACTATGCTTCCAACAATGGCATCTCCGTGAATATCATAAACATTTCCAGTGGCGGTTATA
>JAIVYS010000008.1:0-16419 GCA_048635325.1 Candidatus Bathyarchaeota archaeon | reverse complement strand
CCTGTTGTCTCAACCGGCTCGCCCGGCTTGAGGCCCGTAGTATTTTCGTAAACCTGAATAACTGTCTTGTCCCCGAGAATCTGGATGACTTCGCCCATGAGCTTTTCTTTTCCGACGCGGACCACGTCATACATCTTTGCGTCAATGCCTGTTGCAACAGCGACAGGGCCTGCTATCCTATATATCTCTCCTTTTGTTGTCTTCTGAGTTTTGCCTTTCATATAATATGCACCTCTATCATGATCTATTTTATCTATTTCTTTTCCCAGACATCCACACCAATTGCCCTCTTCACAAGTGCGCGCAACACTTCTGCGCCGCTGTTGTCTTTGGATATTGAGACAACCACAGGCGTTGTCGAGTTGCGAAGCTTTTCCTGAAACCGCAGGGGAAGTGTGTCAACATCATTCTGTTTTAGGACAAGCACACCTGTCTGCTTGTCAGAGAGAGCACCCTCTATTTTTGCATGGATTTCATTATTTTTCGCGTTTATCACTTTTCGCACTCCTGCGAGATGAAAACCAAGCGTGAACTGTTCGTCTCCGACAACAGCGATATTGAACATTGGGTTTGTTTCAGTCATTTTAACACATTACGCAATAAGATTTTCGGCTATAACGCTTTCAGGAAGGCTAAAAGCATGAACATGGGCAATTAGCCGTATGTTTTTATACTCAATCTCTTTTGATAGCATGAACCCGAGAATCGGGTTTATTGAAAGAGGGTGCTGGTGAAGCATAAGGTCTGCCTTTGCAAGCCAGTATTTGTCAAGGGCTGTCTGAATCGGCGACATGCTGCCGGATTCCCTGAATTTTTTCAGGCTCTCTGCAAGGACGCCTCCATAATGTGTCTTTTTCATGGCACTGCAAAGCTCATCAACAGATGCTGTTGCTGCAAGCATTGACAGCTCTGATTTTCCAAGGCGCGCACCAGGATATAGTATGTGCTTTAGGATGTCTTCTTTTTTGAAGCCCTCGCGCTTCAGCCGGAATAGCAGTTTCAGGTTTCGTATATCTATTTCTGTTTCAATGAATGCCCGGATAATCTTGCCCTGCTTCGGCATATTTCCTGCATGGAAAAGCAGGTTTGAGTAATATGCCTTATCAAGCACGTTTTCTGCATCACTCAGGCTCCTTTTTGCCTTGTATGCATTCAGGGCATCTTCTGCTCCAAGAACGTATTTTTTCTTTTTGGCCAATTCAAGCAATTCTTCGACCGTATTCTTTTTGAAAAGCTCATCAACAAGCGGGCCGGATAGTTTTCCGCACGGAATGAGTGCGCGTTGTGTGTCCTCAAGTGGGATATTGGAGTGTTTTGCGCGTATGAGGGCTTTGATGTTCTCAAGATCCCATCTGCCAAGATACACTTCAATAAGCAGGCTTACCTCTTTTGATGAGATTCGCATCAATTTTGAGAATGTTCTTGCAAGATTTGCCTCTATTGCGTTTTCTATGAGGTTGAGGCCGTCGTATTTTTGCGCGAACTCGTTTATCTCAGTTTTGTAGCCGCCATCCTGCAGGTATCGGGCAATGTTTGGCAGGCTCATCTTTGAAAGCTTCATGTAATCGCTTTTCGGTATCAAGCCGGCCTTCATAGCGCGAACTCTGGTGTTTATGTATGGATATCTTCCAAGCCCGATTTTCTTTTTTTCAGCCATTTTTGCACGCTCATTCGAAAAGGATTTTTGAAACATCTTTGATGTTTTCTGATTTTAATGCAGCCAAAGCACTGTCAAAGGATTTGTCAAGGCGCACAGTGCGCTCAGAGTTCTCGAAAATGAGGCCTCCAAGAATATCCTCTTCAATCACTTTCGCCTTTTTAGCAAGCTTTTTTACGATTGCAATGTCTTCCTTTCTCGCATATATGTACGCAGGCTCAAACTCTTGTTTTGCGTTTTTTACAAGCTTTGAGTATGCTTTTTCTTTTGTTTTTTTGTCAATAGCAATAACCTTGTTCTCAAGCTCATCGTATACTTTTTCTATCACATCTTTTTTTGCGTCAAGAACAAGCCTTTTTTCTTCAAGCTTTGCAGATGCAAGCTCTTTTTTTGCCATAGCCTCGACTATGTTCTGAGTTTGCCTGCCTGCGAATCTTTGTTTTTCTTCAATGCTTTCATTTACAGACTGCATAATGCCTTCTGCTTCCTTTTTGGCAGCATTTTTTATTCCATCTGCTTCTTTTTTTGCTATTGAAATTATTTCATCTGATACATTTTCAAGGGTCACTCTAACACCTCTTTGATTTACAACCGTTGGAACTCTGCCCTTCAGGGCGGAGTTGCCGGTTGGAATTTCAGAAATCTGCTTCGCAGATTTCCTGCATTTCTGAAATGCAGGAAATGCGGGCGGCATTTCCGAAAAGCTTGAAACCGAACCAATCAAACCCCGTCCTTTAGGGCGGGTCGTATAGAGGTTTCATGATTTGATAAAAGGATCGTGGAGATGTCCGAATGAGCATATTTTATGAATGAGCCGGAGCTCATACGATTTCTCAGAGATTTGATTTAGGAGTTAGTTAGATGAATGACTATGGTAAAGTCCATGTTATCTATGGATATGGTGCAGGTAAAACCAGCGCCTCTGTAGGCCGCGCTATTCGTGCAGCAGGCGCAGACCTGAATGTTGTTTATGTCTCGTTTATGAAAGGCGGGAAGAGCAACGAGGTTGGGCTTTTACGAAAAATACCTGGGATTGATTATTATTGCCCTTGGGCTCATGATTTTATTCCGAATGGAGGCGCACCAACAGAATCCCAGGTAGAGCACGCAATGATGGCATTGGATTATGCCAGATCCTGTTCAAGTGGAGAACAAAATGATTGGTATCATTTATATTACGATAAAAAGGTAAATCAAAGAGATGACTTGTGTAATAATAACGAACCAGAGATGCTTATTTGTGATGAAATATTGACGGCAGCATTTTGGAGAGTTATTGAGTGGAAAGATGTTGTTGGTCTGATCACGGGTAAAAGAAAGGATTTGGAGTTAATAATGACAGGACATTTTTGTCCTCCTGAAATACTATGTTATGCAGATTATGCCTCTGAAATAAATAATATCAAGCACCCTTATGAGGATTATGGACTTAAGGCAAGAATAGGGATTGAGTATTGATGTAGGGGTCTTGAGGTTGTGTGTAGTTAGTATTTTAAATGGCTTTTGTATGTGTGCTGCCGATAGAATTCGCTGGTTTGCCGGCTTAAAGCCATTTCTTTTTCAGGAAAAAGAGCACTAAAAGAAGTGTGAATGCAAAAATCGTGATAAAAATATATGAAAATGTCAGCGGATTGCTCTGAAGAGGGAGCGCAACATTCATGCCGTATAGGCTTGAGAGCGTTGTCGGAACCGCGAGAAGTATGGTGAACACAGTCAGGAACTTTATTATCTTGTTAAGGTTGTTTGACATGACAGTGGAATACCCGTCCCGGATGTTTACAACAGTTTTCATGTTTGTCCTGCAAAGGTCGAGTGTCTGCCTGCTGTTTACAAGCAGGTCCTCTATGAGGTCTTTGTCCTGTTTGTAAAGGGGCAGGTATTTTCCGTCAAGAATCTTCTCGAATATGTTTGCCATGGGCAGGAAGGATGAAATAAACATATTGAGCAGGTCTTCGTATTTTATCAGGTTGACTATGTCTTTGTTTGACAGCTCTGTTATTTTTGCCTTTCTTATGTAAATTTCCTTTGATATCTGCTTGAGGTAGTTCTCGTATAAGTCGTTTGCGAGAAGAAAAATATGTATCATCAGGTTTATTTTTTGGGTTGTGTATAGATTCGCATTTTTCTCCAAAATGCTTTGCAGCACCTTGTTGTCCTGTTTTGTGATAGTCAGGATGTGCTTGTCTGTCATAAAAATAGCAATCGGGATTGTTGAGATGATGCCTTTAACTTCAACAGGCACTTTTATCAGCACATATGCCGTGTTTTTGTCTTTTTCTATTCGCGGGACTTCGTACTCGTCAAGAGAGTCAAGAACATTCTTTTTGTCGAGCCCAAGAGTTTCTGTGAGGTATTTTATCTCTTTTTTTGTCGGGTCAACTACAGACACCCAGGAGCCTACTTCAAGAGAATCAATTTTTCTTAGTTCCGCGTCCTTGATGGTCTTTTTGAATATAGTAAGCATACTCTGTTTTGGAGAGAATAGGTTATATGTTTATCGAATACAGCTATTGGTTTCTCAGGCTTTTTACTGTGGCTGCAATACTCTTCTTAAGCCCATACTTTGGCTTATATCCAAGTTCCTTTTCAGCTTTGTCTATGCTTACAATTCTGTTCCTGACAAGGCGCGCTATACTCGCGCGCATCCTTGTTACATTGGGCCTTTTTCCTCTGAGCCTGCACTTTGTTTCGTGCATGAGTGCTGCGAGGTTTGCAAGCCAGAGCGGCACGCGCGTTTTCGGGCGCGGTATTTCAAGGGCATCGCAAATTGAGAAGTAGGTCTCTTTGTAAGTGTGCGGGTCACTGTTCGCGATGTTGTATATCCGGTTCTCTGCCTTTTTGTTTGTGGCAAGAATTAGCGCGTCAACCGCGTCATCAACATATACGATATGCCAGAAGTTGTTGCCTGAGCCTATCATGGGATAATTTTTCTCAGCAGCGCGAAAAATCTGTTCCCAGAACCTGTTTGGGCCAAGCAGTATTGTCATGCGCATTATTGTGTACGGAATATTTCCTTTTTGCACAATTTTTTCAGCATCTGCCTTGCTCTTCTCGTAGAATGTTGACGGATTGTACGGCATCTTTTCAGTTGCAGGACGATCCGTATCGCCCAGAACCCCGATTGAGCTTGAAAAAATCATTCTTTTTACTTTATACTTCCTGCATGCATCAACAACATTTTTGGTTCCAAAAACATTGGTGCCGTACATATCCGGGTCGCTTTCATCGAGATTGGCTGCAAGGTGATATACAATATTCTTTCCCCTGACTGCAGAGCTGACTGCATCTGTGTCAAGCACACTTCCAAGAACAAATTTTGCGCCAATGCGCTCAAGCCGCGTGTCTTTAAGTCTTGCGAGTATCGCCACTTTGTGGCCTTTTTTTACAAGTGCTTTTGCAAGGCGCGAGCCGAGAAAGCCTGTGCCGCCGGTTATTAGAATTTTCATGCAATCTTCCTATAATTATGCAATTGAAAGGTTTAAAAACATTCTTCTAAGCAAAATAGTTATGAAGGAATCCGAAAGAAGAGCGAGGGAGCTTTTTGAGGAGGGCATGACTTATTTGGAAGCCCACGAAATACTACAAAGAGAGGGTTATGGTGTTGATTTGAATCATGTTAAGTTTTATCGCACGGTGTTTAATGCCGGTGAAACTGCGTATAGTTATCAGCGTAAAAGGAGGACTGCAAATGATATACTTGATTTGCCTTCAGAATTCAGAGATGATTTAGCGAACTACCAAATATGTGGAGAAAATCCGTTTTTTTTGTTATTGGCATATAAAGAGGGAGATGTATCTGCAAGACCCAGATTGCAGCAAATCACAAAGAATATGAGTATTCCCCGGCGAGTTAAATTTTGGTCTGTATTGAGCGATATCTTAAACAAAGCAGGTTATTTAGAGTATGCCAATGTAACAAGTGCAGGGGTTGCTGCCTTAGAACAATATTCTGAAAACCTGCCAGAGAATAAATGAGTTTAGGAATTACTTTTCTTCCTCAAGAACAGCGCTCACAACACCGTCCTGCCCGGGCCTTGAGGTCACGCGCGCAAGGCCTTTGTCTGTCTTTATGATTGCGCCCTTTGTTATGACATTTTCCCGGATAAAGTGAGGGTTTGCAGGGTTTTTTACAACATCAAGAATCTTTGCGCTGACTGTCTTTTTTGTCTTTGCAATGTAAACAGACGCTTTGTCTGTGCTTCTTGCCCTGACTTTGGTGTTTTTGCCGCGCACTTTATGGACTACGGATTTTGCTGCCCCGACAATGGTCTTTGTAGGTGCGCCTGCTATCTGCGCCTTCTGCTTTTTGCTGTGCGCATGAAGCAGCCCGCCAGTGGGCTTTCTATGAGATGTTTTCTGCCATATTGCCGTAATAACCACCTGAATTATCTGTTAGTTTCCCGTAAAAGAACCAGAAACGTATTCATTATCATGATTTACGAAGGTTTATATATGTTTTGTAAACAAACTTTTCTTTCCTTCGCCAGCTATTGGTTTGATGGCTCGCAAAGAAATAGTTTGATCAAAAGAAAGATGCCTGCGGCAGCTTACAGGATGACCGCAATTGGTTATTGGTTCTATATTTGCTTATCTCGTTTGTAAAAAGATTTAAAACACGGTCGCGCATACTAAGTATGATTTCGCATGAAAAAATCAAAAAAACACTTTCTTCATACAGCGAAAAGCCCGTAATTTCAACAATATGCTCGCACTCTGCGCTGCAGATTTTTGCAGGGGCAAAAGAAGAGGGCTTTAAGACACTTGGAATATGCACAAAAGACAGGCTCGAGACATACAGGGCATTTCCTCATGCAAAGCCGGACGAGTTTATTGTTGTTGATTCTTATCCTGATATCCTTAAGCCGGAATTCCAGAAAAAGCTGGTTGAAAAGAGCGCGATAATTGTGCCTCACGGCTCTTTTGTAGAGTATCTTGGGCCAAAGCGAATCGAGAACGAGTTTGAGGTGCCTGTTTTCGGCAACAGGCAGGTTCTTGACTGGGAAGGAAACAGGGAAAAAGAGCGCAAGTGGCTTGAGGCATCTGCAAAGCTTCGGATGCCAAAAAGCGTATCAAAGGACAGCATAGACTGCCTGTGCATAGTGAAGTTCAACGGTGCAAGAGGCGGCAGCGGGTATTTTCTTGTGTCTGACAAAAAAGAGCTTGAAGAAAAGCTCTCAAAAATACCTGAAAACGTGGCAAAAACAGCAACCCTGCAGGAATATGTTGTCGGCAACAGGTACTATTTTCATTATTTTTACACTCCTCTCTCAGAAGAGGGTTTTTCGGCAGGGGACGGCTCAATAGAGCTTCTCGGCATTGACAGGCGCGATGAGTCCAACATTGATGAATTGCACCGTCTTGGCATGAGCCGCGAGGAGCTTCAAAGGCGCGCAATAAGCCCGTCTTATACTGTAACAGGCAACCAGCCTGCTGTGCTTAGGGAATCCCTTCTGCCGGCTGCGTTTTCTGACGCTAAAAAGGTTGTGGACGCATCCATTGAACTTTTTTCGCCCGGGATTGTCGGCCCTTTTTGCCTTGAGACTGTATGCACGCCTGACCTGAAGCTTGTGACATTCGAGGTGTCAGCGCGCATTGTTGCAGGCACAAACATATATTCTGACGGCTCGCAGTATTCGCAGCTGTTTTTCGGGGAGAAAGTGTCAATGGGCAGAAGGATTGCGCAGGAAATTAATTCTGCGGCAAAGAATGGTGTTTTGGAGAAGGTTGTTTACTAGTTTTTCTTTGAATACCCAATTCTCATAACATTCCCGCACTCAAGGCAGAAGACATTTACGCACTTCTCTTTGGGGTTCAGGCGGACTTTTGAGTTCTTTCCTGCGCGCAGGTATTTTTTGCACTTTTTACAGAACCTGCGCCTGAATAATAGAGGTATAGAAACATTGTATTTCATGCCTATTTTTCTGGCAATCTCGACATACCTGTCGGAAAGGTCAGGGCGCTCATCAAAACGAATCTCTGCCTCAGTGAAAAGAATCCGTATGCGCTCTTTTGCTATTCCTGTCTGCCATACGGGTTTATTGCGTGTCTGGCGCTTTCTGAATTTCGGGTTAGGCATACGCATTTACCTTCGCAGAATATGCTTAAATAAGCATATAACGAAGGGTCTTTATGAAATGCTCCCTTTGCGACAAAGAAGCTGTCACATACAGGCGCTATGAAGGAAGGCACCTTTGCAGGAGCCATTTTTTCAGGGCAGTTGAGCGCGAAATTGCACGGACTATTGCGCAAAATCGCCTTATAGAGCGCCATGACCACATAGCTGCCGCAATTTCGGGTGGAAAAGACTCTTTGCTTATTCTTCGCACCCTTGAAACTCTTTCAAAGAAGCGGACAGACATTAAGATTTCTGCAATCCTTATTGACGAGGGAATAAAAGGCTACCGGAGCGAAGGCGTAGCAAAGGCAAAGAATGCATGCAAGGCGATAGGTGTAAAGCTTCACATAGCCTCATTCAAAAAAGAGTTCGGCAAGACACTTGATGAGATGGTTGCAAAAAACAAGTGCAAAGGCCTACGCGCCTGCACTTTTTGCGGTGTTTTCAGGCGCCACCTGATAAACAAGGTTGCGCGCAAAATCAAGGCAACCAAGGTTGCGATTGGCCACAACCTTGATGACGAGGCGCAGGCAATAATGGCAAACTATATCCGCGGGGACATCCTGCGCGGTGCGCGCCTTGGCGCGAAAGCATTTATTGTCGAAACAGATGCTTTTATCCCGCGCATAAAGCCCCTGAGAAACATACCTGAAAAAGAGTGCGCGCTTTATGTTCTTTTGAAAAAGATTGACGCAGACTTTGGTGAGTGCCCATATGCCTCAGAGTCTTTCCGGTGGTCTGTGCGCGATGTGATAAATGAACTGGAAGCAAAATACCCCGGAACCAAATTTAGTGTCGTGCGCACATACGACCGCCTGCAGCCTGCAATCCAAAGCCAGATCGGGACAGGCAAAATAGGCAAGTGCGAAAAATGCGGTGAGCCTTCTTCAAGAAAGGTGTGCAAGGTTTGCGAGTTGAGGGCGAAGATATAGGTGTTGAAAAAACCTGTTTCTGCGGCATAAATTCTTAAAACCAAAAAAGGCACATAAATCATGGCTTCTTTTTCAATTGAAAAATATCGTAACTTAATAGGTCAAAGTCCTGAAGAAATTCAAAAATTTTTGAATGCCTCCATTACGTACGACCATAAAAAAGCTTCGCAAATACGTGCGTTTTATCAGGAAGAGGATAAAATGACCCCTGTGCCCAGAGATATGTTGTCCTTACGTACGGTACCACAAGTGTATGAAGACCGCATGGCAATTTGCCATGAAGTAGCCATTATGGCTGCTTTGTTGATAAAAGACTCTTTTAATCCACCCGGGGTTTTGCACATTATCTCTAAAAATGTGTGTGAAGGGCATTGCATTTGCGCATATCAAGACCCTAAAACAGAATTGTTCGGTGGAGTTGGCTTCTCAAGACACGAAGACTTAAGAGAAAGACCTGCCATCTATAGTTCTTTAGAATCATTGGCAAATAGTTATTTATTGCACAATTTAGCTGAATTTTATTATAAAAGTCTACTCGATGAATTGAAAGAAGAGCTCAAAGCCATTCAAAACAATGAAGACTACTATAATGAATTGATTGTCTATTTGAATGTTTGATGTGTGGCTTAGAAAGCGTTTCTGTTTTAATCCAAATGATCCCAAATCATATCAAATGTCGGCTTTGCAAATACATTGCCAAAGTGGTCTGATGCTGTCCAGAAAGAGACTTCCTGTGTGCTGTGCGTCTTTGTGTCATCTGTGAGTGCCAGTACAACCTCTTTGTTGTCTGCAAGAATCATTCTTCCTGCAGGGAGGCTTGAAACCGTGGATGACTTGAGGTGCTTCACATCTGCAACAACCCCCAGAGCTTCTGCAGCCTCGCTATTTTTATTGGTTATCGGTGCAGCAATTCGAATACGGAGCCCTTTATCTGCTGCTGACTGGAGAAGGCCTGCATGGGATGTGTGAAGCTGGTTTAGGCCTTCCTCTGTTGTAAGAATATCAAGTGACTTTTCAGCTGACTTAAACATTGTCTCAATCTGCTGGTGCATGGCATACCTGCCTTTCATTGCACCTGAAAGGTCTGCTGAACTGACAAGGCTTACGCCTTCTGTGTGAAGTGTAACAAGTTCGCTTAGTGCAGGGCTTTTCTTAAATTCCTCAAACCTCTGCACATTCTCATCAAGCTTTTCGTGAAGCCGTTTTGTTGCGCGTGAGAGAGCTTCTTCCGGGGCAATCGCAACATACCTTAGGGGCTTTGCGTTTTGCACAATAACAAACCCTTTGTCTGCAAGAGACTCAAGGACATCATATGAACGGGACCTTGGAACAGAAGACATTTCAGAAAGCTCTCCTGCTGTTGAAGTCCCTCTTGAGAGCAGGGCCGCATAAAGTTTTCTTTCATAGAGATTAAGTCCAATACCCTTCAGGGCATCAAGCGATTTTTGGCTTATCATATAAACATCCCTCGCAAAAAGCAGTCAGACTATCTTTTGCGTATCAACTATATATATTTTATTTAAATTTCACTCCATTTAGCCTGATTGTTCAATATTCAATATAGTGTAGTAAAGGTTTATAAAGGTTTCCATTTTACTCATTTATCAGTGACAACTTTATGCTTTTGCTTCGTGAACAGGGATTCTACCCGCTCAAGGCCGTCTGCATCGCTGATTGACTTATCCGGCCGAAGGCGAACCAGACGCGGAAACCTGAGCGCATAGCCCGAGTCATAGCTTGGTGACTTTTGTATTTCCTCGTATGCGACCTCCAGGGTCAGGGTTGGCGTAATATCAACATGCTTTCCCTCTTCCCTGATTATATGCGGCTTAAGGTGCTCTGTGAGCTCTTTGAAGCTGGTTCCCTCTTCTGCTTTCTCTTTTATGCCTGTGCCAAGGCGCCCTATGGACAGGAAATTTCCTGTTTCATCCCGGCATGCAAGGACAAAGCTTGAGAGCCAGCCAGCGCGCTTGCCTTCACCCCATTCTGCCCCGACAATAGTCAGGTCAAGGGACTCCATCACAGGCTTGAGCTTGAGCATGTAGCCGACCCTTGAGCCGGGCTTATACTCTGCAGACAGGTTCTTGAACATTACGCCTTCGTTTCCAAGTGATAGCGCTTTCTGATAAAAATCATTCGCTTTTGTTGCCTCATCTGTCACAATCTGATCTGCGAGAACAACGTTTCCCGGTATTTCGCGAACATTATCCTTTAGGACGCCCCGCCTTTCAACAAATGGCTTTTCAATTAGGACATTTCCATTCAGATAAAGGATGTCAAAAAGATTCAGCCTCACAGGTATTTCTTTTGCAAGCTTGTTGATGTCGTATTTGCGCCTTATCCTGCGCGAGAGTTTCTGGAAAGGCAGCCATTTTCCGGTCTCTTTGTCTATTCCGATTGCCTCTCCCTCGACAATGCATGATTTTGCCAAAAGCGCCTTTCTCACTGCAATGGCAACTTCAGGGAATTGTGCTGTCACGTTCTCAAGCCTGCGCGTGTATATCTGCACTTCCTCGTTGTTCTTGTGTATCTGCATTCGAAAGCCGTCGAACTTGTACTCTATTGCTGCAGGGCGCTCGACAGTCTCAAATGCATCATCAATGCCGTCTGCCTTCTGCGCGAGCATGACCTTGATTGGGCGGAACATTACAAGCGACAGCTTTGAGAGGCCTGCGTTTCCCTCTTCGAGCGCTGTTTTTGCAACAAGGGCATAATCGTTTGTCAGGGCGTGCGCTTTTTCTATAAGGCCGTTTATCCTGCTTCGAAGCTCGTTTCCAAGCTCAGCTTCACTGACAAATGCAAAGTCAATGCCAGCCTCTTTTTTCCAGAAAGAAGGTATTGATGAAATCTCGTTTGCTGTTTTCACTTCAACAATGTTTTTTGACTCAAGTGATGCGAGGAGTTTTTCGTTCTCTTTTTTGATGGAATTGTAAAGTGTGTCTTCAAATATGATTTTTTTTGAGGCCGCGCCCTCGAAAATGTGCTCATAGAGCTTTTTCTTGTTTGTTTTTGCAGACAACAGCGCACTCCAGCGCACATCTGCAAAGAACGCCCCTGCAATAGCGTCACGAAGCAGGCCTTCTGCAACACCAATGCGCAAGTCCCCTATAACGATCCTTGCAAGGTATTTTGCTTCTTTCGGCCCTGCAGAGGACAAAAGCTCGCCTATAAGGCCCATTTTTCGTTCCTGGGATTTTGTTCCGGACAACTCTGCAGCTTTTTGCAGGTTTGAGACAACCTTATCAACATTAAGCTTTGGCGCAAAAAGGACTTTCTGTCTTTTTTTGGATGAGAACTCTTCTGCCACAAGCCCGAGATCCCCTGTATCTCTCCATGCATCGCTTATTTTCTTTTCAGGGACACCGTATGACTTGCTGAGTGTCTTGACCATCAATAGAGATGCTATGCCTAGCTCTTTTTCGCTCCATTCCGGAAAAACGCGCCCTCTGCATAGCAGAATAATGTTTTCAATTTCATTCTGAGGGGTGTTTTCAAGAAACTCGGCAAGAATCCTTGTTTTCTTTAGCTTAAGACTTGTTGACTCGAGATTTTCATAGAGTTCTGCAAGGGAAGAGTAATACATGAGAATTATTATTAATGCATTATTAAAAAATTTGACCAAATCGATTCATTGACTTTAGTTACCGGTTGTTCTCCCCTTGAGACAGTCACTAATCCTTTCAATATTGTAGATACCCAGCCCCAATGAGGTTAAACTAACGGAATTTGGTGGGGTGTCTACAATATTTTCTTCCTTAAGTGCCTTTACATATGGCTCTAAATCGTTTGTTGAAACTATTGCCGCGTTCCCCATAATAGATCCTTCTTGTTTTTTAAGAGCGTTTAACATGTCCTCTGTAATAGCTATCTCGTTTTGTTGTATTGCAATGTATTTGACAATAGCATAACAAATAGGACATTTTTCAGACAATTTTTTTAATGGGTTGGTAGAACCCGACAAAATGTCTTTTACATCATTCAGACTCATATTATTTACCACTAAGAAATACTTTAAAAATGTTTTGTTTCGCAGTTTTTGTTTTTTAAGAAAAAGAAATATTAAAGCACGCCGGGAACTTTCCCGGCATGCTTTAAATGGAGGTTGCCCCTGTGGCAAGGGAAGTTGGCTGCTTCATCTCCCGCAAAATGCGCATTAGAAGCGTTATGCTCAAAGGATTCCCTTTTCTTTACCGAAGGCCGAAAATTTTACTTCCCACACCATTCGCGCACAATATTGTGCGGCAAGCCACCAGAGCGTTTTAGAGCGCACGAACAAGAGCCAGTCTCATTAGGCTCAAATTACCTATCCGCAATAACACCCTAGTGCCTTGCGGTACCTAAAGGGATAGGCTCTAAAACCTGTGCAATGGGCACAGGCTCATGCGTCCTAAACATAAAGAGGCTTAGTGCCTCTAATTCGCCTAGCGAATCACTTCAATTCCAAGCGCGTGCCCGATTGAAGGCCTTGCAGACGCATTGGATGTAGAGTCCTGCATCTGAGGGCCAAGCACGTATTGCGACTTTACGCCTGTTATGATTGTTATGACACGCACTTTTCCTTTCATCTCATCCTCAACACGGGCGCCCCAGATTGTCTGGGCTCCTGCATCAAGGTGCTTGGATACATATTCTCCAATCTCGTTTATTTCTTCAAGCTTGAGGTCAGGGCCGCCTGTGATGTGCACAAGAGAGCCTGTTGCACCCTTATAATCTACATCAAGAAGCGGGTTTGACATGGCCTGCTCCACTGCCTCGCGCGCTCGCGCAGCTGAAGAGGATTCAGCGACACCAATCATCGCTACTCCGCCTGCGCTCATCACAGCTTTCACGTCAGCGTAGTCGAGGTTGACAAGCGAAGGTGTTGAGATGGTCTCGGTTATGCCCTTTATCATTGTCACAATAATCTCGTCCGCAACTGCAAACGCCTGCTGCAAAGGCATGTTTCCTGCGATTTCGACCAGCTTGTCATTCTCAATGACAATAACTGTGTCGCAGTTCTGCCTGAGCTTTTGCAGGCCTTCTTCTGCCTTGTGTATTCTTGCGCCTTCAATCTTGAAGGGCATTGTAACGACGCCTATAACTATTGCGTTCTGCGAATGGGCAATCTGCGCGATTGTGGGTGCAGCCCCTGTTCCGGTTCCGCCACCCATGCCTGACACAAGAAAGAGCATGTCTGCGCTCTTCATCGCGTCTTTCAGTTCATTCATTGACTCTTCTGCAGCCTGCTTTCCGATTGCAGGGTATCCTCCGGCGCCAAGGCCTTTTGTGGTTTCCTGGCCGAGAAGTATTTTCCTGTCTGCGCTGATTGTCCTAAGGTGTTTCATGTCTGTATTTACTGCAATTGTTTCAGCACCCATTATGCCTACTTTGTGCAGCCTGTTGATTGCATTGCAGCCCATGCCGCCTGCGCCGACAACCATGATTTTGGCATCATTGACATCGCCGAATTCCTCAAGTGACTTGTCAGGTGTAAGCCCAAGCCCACCTGTTATTTGACGCGAAATTGCGCTCTGTATGATCGAATCCATTTTTACAACCTCCTCTTAATACCAACTTGCCTAACATACACATTATAATATCTTGTTTTTTACACATATGTCATGTAAGCGAAATGCTTTAATAACTCATTTTGCATTAATATCTCTTAGAAACAATTGATTCGAAGAGCGCGCCAACGCTTTTTCGATACCTGAAATTAATTCAACAAGTTAATTCGTGTTTGTTTCAGTTAAGTTCGCCAAAACTTAAATGGAATTTGAAAGTTTGCCCAATCACTTAGATGTTCGCCAAAACATTCCAAGTGGAAACTACTTCTTCATTTACTCTTACCCATATATAAAGGTTTTGTCAGGCAAAACTATATTTCTACAAGTATATGATTTATCTCATACAATTCATTGATGGAAAAAGGGCGCGAGCGCGTTTTTGGCGCCCGAATTTAGAGGCGTTGTTTCTTGTGGAATATTTACTTATTCTGGTGGACGAGCCTTTGGTTCTGGTGGAAAAAATCTTATTCTTTGAATTTGAAAACATTATCCAGAAATTCTGTGTTTTTCGGTGTGGCAAAAACACTTCCCGAATAGGGTGCAGAAACAACATCGAACCCTTTATACACTAAATCATCCACAAGACTTTTTAAGTCCTCAATTGTTTCTGGTCCTGGGACGTCAATATGGCGCGGAAGCACTATTGAGTTTCCGAAAGCATATTGTTCTATCAAAGAGGGCTCTTCTTTTTTTAGAGTGCCGCCGATATTATATGCAAAATCTCCCTCTTTAAACAAGTTTCCGCATTCTAAAGAGAAAGCATCTAAAGTCTTTATGAGTCGCCCATCACCTTTCTTTATAATGAAGTGTGTATCCATGCCTTCAAAAGAAACCTTTGAAGAAAAACTTATTTCATCGTCATATGGGCTGTAGTTAATATTCAAAATATGTTTTGGAGTGCACCATAAAGAAAGATTCTCGTCTTTTATTATCGCCGGAGAGTCGAGTATTATTTGTCCGCTTATAGTTCTCGTTTTGTCTATTGTTAAATGAGAATTAATGTATTTTTGAAGAAGCCCCTCATCACCTGTTAAAAAAAAGACATTTTCCTCATAACCGGTTTTATTTGTTATTTCTTCCAGAGTGGCATCTATTATGTTGTATCCCTCAAGCTTGTCATTTATGGCATTAATGGCTCCGTCAACATTCAGGGCGTCTTTAGAATAAGATATGGTCTTGAAATTCTCGTGCGATGCAGTCTTCCAGATTTCTAATGCTCTTTCAACCAGGGTTCCACGGAAATCACACATTCGGGCCTCAGTATATTCAGAAGAATCTTTCTTTAAAACATAGTATTTCAAATCACGTTTTTCAGGAAGTATTGTTGGATTAACAAAGTCAAGATCTACAGTAATATTGTCTGTAGGACTGTGATAGGTTCCAAAAATTGGGAGGGAAGTGCACACGAGTTTCATAATTTTACTCTAGTAGTATAATTTAAAAACTTATCGGTGGTAACAGTGAGTTACAAATCATACAAAATCGTGCTGAAAGCAAAACCAAACCTGCCAGCACAGAAACAATTCCTGTTTTCTTGAATAGTCATGACTTTTCGTGGACTATGTAAGTCGCATTATTGTGGTCATACTCTAGAAACAAAGGCGTCTTTTGCTTCTTTATAGACAATTTCTCCAAAAAACTTTTTCTTCCCTTTATGATCGTGCAATAAAGAGATTTTAGATGAAGATGCATGATTAAGAAGGTCTGCTGCTCTGTCTGCAGCTTCTTTATTGTTTTTACCATGGGTCACGGATAATTTGTAATTTAGATTTTCAGGAACTAATGTGGAGTCATCAAGATATTTTTCGTTATCTTGAACTTTCTCTAAAGTATATTCTAAATTTTCGGGTATTTGATATTTAGATTCTTCACCCCTTAGTTTTGATTCTCCTTTAATGACATCTAGTTCTTTTTTAAGATCTTCTATCGAGTCATCACAACGAAAATAACTGATTGCTTTTCCAATTTCATTTTTTTTGACCATAATGTTATTATGACGTCTAGGTTCTATAAATCTTTTTTTAATTGCATTAGTATCACATTGAAAGCAGAATCAAGCCAATCAAAATAGAGATTATACCTGCTTTTTGGTTCAACTCAACAGATTCTTTGAAGTATTTTCTTGCAAGAAGCACAGTGACTGCCGGGGCTGCGGCAATTACTGGCGCG